>CAIYRJ010000092.1 GCA_903928615.1 uncultured Actinomycetes bacterium
ACGTGGCGGAGGGCGGCGTTCCTCTGCGCGAGCGCGGCCCCGTAGGCGGCGAGATCCTCCGCGTAGCCGGGCTCCGCGGCCTCGAGCAGCCGGTCGAGGTGACGCCTGCGGGCAGCGGGAGGTCCCTTCACCGCGCGGAGCTCCTCTGGGAGGAACACCAGCACGCTTCCGTCGGCCCGCCAGTCGGAGAGGGTCCTCACGGGCTCGCCGTCCAGCGACAGGCGCCTGCCCTGCCGCGGGGCGAAGCCGATCTCCCGCCGGGCAGTGCCGGCCGGGCCGCGGAGGTCAAGCCCCACGTGCAGCGCGGGCGCGCCCGTGCGGATGGCCTCGGCTTCGCGGGACGTACGGCATGAGACGCCGAGGCATGCGAGCACGAGTGCCTCGACCAATGATGTCTTGCCGGCTCCGTTCGGCCCCGACAGCACGATGCCTCCTTCGGGGAGGTCCACCGACACCCGCGACCACGAGCGGACGTCGGAGACGTCGAGTCGCGTGGCCACCCAGGCGCCGGGCACGCGGGACCTAGCTCGGCAGGCGGATCGGCATGAGGAGGTAGCGGTAGTCGTCCCCCTCGCCGCGCAGCAGGCCGGGCCGCAGCGGGCTGATGAGCCCGAGCCGCACCTCGTCGCCGTCCAGTCCATCCACGCCCTCGCGCAGGAAATCGGCGTTGAAGCCGATCTTCATCGCCTCCCCCGAGTAGGGCACGGGCATCGACTCTCGCCCCTCGCCCACCTGGTCGCTCACGGTCGCCACGGTGAGCTGCCCCTGCTCGAACGACAGCCGGAGCGGCGAGGTGCGCTGTGCCAGCACGCCGATGCGGGTGAGCACGGCGAGGAACTCCGCGCGGTCGAGCCGGACCTCCTCCTCGAACTCCGCGGGGATGAGCTGCCTGTAGTCGGGGAACTGGCCGTCGATGAGCCGGGTGGTCATGCGCACGCCGGCGCAGCGGATGGTGGCCTGTGCATCGGTGAGAGCGATCTCCACATCGCCCTCCTTCGCCTGGGCGGCGAATCGGGACGCCTCTGCCACGGCACGGGCCGGGAGGATCGCCTCCATCGGCTCAGCCGGTGGCGAGTCGAGGGGCACCGTGCGCACGGAGAGCCGGTAGCTGTCGGTGGCCGCCATGGTGAGGCCGTCTGGACCGATGCGCACGAGCACCCCGGTAAGCACCGGGCGTGTCTCGTCTCGCGAAGCGGCGCGAACCACGCGATCGGCGCAGGCGATGAACCTCTCCGCGGGGATCGCCACGCCCACGCCCGTGTCGCTCGGGAGCTCGGGGTACTCGCCGGCCTGGTGGCAGTTGAGGCTGAAGGATGATCCCCCGCCGGACACCTGCACCTGGCCCTCGTTCTCGTTGTGCACCAGGGATACGGGCCCCGGTGCCATGCTCCTCACGAGATCTGCGGCAAGGCGTGGCAGCACCACCGATCCGTGCTCCTCGACGCCGGCGTCCTCGAGGGGAACCCTCACGGACACCTCCATGTCGGTGGCCGCGAGTTCCACCACGCCTTCCTCGGCACGCAGCAGGACATTCGCGAGAACCGGGATCGTGCCCTTGCTCGAGGCGGCGCGGGAGGCAAGCGCCAGGCGGGAGGCAAGTTCATCTCGGGGACACGTCAGGCGCACGGCAGGAGCGTACCCACCCCGATGATCGGCGTGCCCGGGCCACCAACCTCCACACGGTGACGTTGAAGTGAAGTATCTAGAGAAAGAGTGACCGCCGTAGTCGTAGGGCCTGTGGAACCCGGGGATGAGTGCCTGTTACAGCCGCGTAAAGGCACCTTTTCGCCCTGTGGAGGAGCTGTGGGTTGTGCGGGATAAACCAGAGGCCCGTCAACACCCATCCACAGCGCCTGAACCGCTTGTCTCAGGGGTGCTGGACAGGTGTTGAGGCACCGGACGCGGGCAGGGGGGTTATCCACAACTAATCCCCAGCACCACGCCCGTTTCCCACACAGTGGGACGAACCGGAAAAGACCGCTGCGAGCAGGGATATGCGCCGGGTGGCGCCGGGGCGGGCGGAGCCAGCAGGCGGCGGCCACGCCAGCACGCAGCTCAGGAGGAGCGGGTGACCTAGCCGGCGGAGGACGCCGCGCGAGCGACGCCGGTGAGCGACAAGGTGAGCGCCTGGACGGCCTCGTACACCTCGCCACCCTCGGCCAGCAGCTTCGTCACCTTCTGCACCGCGTAGATCACCGTGGTGTGATCGCGTCCGCCGAATGCCCGGCCAATGGTGGGCAGCGAGGCGTCGGTGAGCTCCCGCGAGAGGTACATCGCCACCTGGCGGGGCATCACCACGCGCTTGGTGCGCTTCTCGCCCACCAGCTCCTCGATGCTTATGGAGTAGTGGCGCGCAACCGCCTCCTGGATGAGGTCGATGCGCACCTCACCCTCACCACCCGGGAACAGATCGGTGAGCACTTCCTGGGCGAGGTCCACGGTCACCGGACGCCCTGAGATGGA
>CAIYRJ010000093.1 GCA_903928615.1 uncultured Actinomycetes bacterium
AGCCGCATGCCCCCCTCGCGGTACTTGGCGTCGTGGTCATACCAGTCGTTCTCGTGGATGATCTCCCCGAGGGGCGATGCGTGCGGGTCGTCGTTCCCGAGCAGGCCCACCTCCACCTCTCGGCCCATGGCACGGCGTTCCACCAGCGCCTTGTCGTCGTGGGCGAATGCCAGCTGCAGTGCCGGGCCCAGGGCCTGCTCGTCCGGCACGGGGCTGATGCCGAAGCTCGACCCCAGCCGCGCGGGCTTGGCGAATGCCGGGTAGCCGATCTCGCGGGCCACCCGCTCGCTCACGCCCGCGGCGTCGTCGAGCCACTCGCGGTGCGTGAGCACCAGCGTCTGCACGCGGGGAATTCCGGCGGCCACGGCCACCACGTGGAAGATCGCCTTGTCCATGCCGATCGCGCTCGCCGCCACGTCGGCCCCCACATAGGGCACCCCGACGGTCTCGCACAGGCCCTGCACCGTGCCGTCCTCGCCCCACGGGCCGTGGAGCACCGGGAACACCAGGTCGATCTCCACGGGGGCGCCGCCGCCCGCGAGCGGCATGAGCCAGGCCTGGTCTCCCGCGGCGGGCACGAGCGCCACCGGCGCCTCGCCGAGGGTCCACGCCCCGTCACGCGAGATCGTGACCTCGAGCACCTCGTAGCGGTCCCGGTCGATGGCCGTCGCCACCGAGGCAGCCGATGCGAGCGAGACGTCATGCTCGCTGCTCCGGCCGCCTCCCAGCACGGCGATCCTCATCAACCGGGCGGGGGCGGCTGGGATGCCCCGCCACCCGACGACCCGCCACCCGACGACCCGCCGCTGGGCGAGGGAGCCGGGGGCTGCGAGCCACCGCCGCCGGACGACCCGCCACCCGACGAACCACCACCTGACGATCCGCCTCCGGACGAACCGCCCCCGGAGGACCCGGTGGAGATGTAGATCGTGACGGTGCTGCCCGCGGGTACCTGGCTGGTGCCGCCCGGCTCCTGGTCCACCACGATGCCGGCGGGCTGCGTGCTCTCCACCTCGGCGGTGGTCACGTTGAAGCCCAGGCTCTCGAGCTTGGAGCGCGCGGTGCTGGAGTCGCTGCCGGTGACGTCGGGAACGGTGCTGCCGCCGGACGCCGCCACGATGAGGTCCACCGACGAGCCCTTGGCCACGGAGGCGCCGCCCGAGGGGTCCTGCCCCGTGACCGTGCCGGCCGCGAGGCCCGACGAGCCGTCGTCCTCGGTGACGCTGCCGACCTCCAGCCCGGCCGCGGCGATCTCGCTGCGCGCCGTGCTGATGTCGCTGCCGGTGACGTCCGGCACCGTCACCTTGGTGACGCCCTTGCTCACGTAGAGCGTGATGGTGTCGCCGGATCCCGCCTGCGACCCGGCCTTCGGGGCCTGGCGCACGACGGTGCCGATCTCCTTGTCGCTGTCCACCTGTTCAACCGTGACGTCGAAGCCCGCCTGTTCGAGCGCGGCCTGGGCGTCCTCCACGGCCTTGCCCACCACGTTGGGCACGGTCACCTGCGCGGGGCCGGACGACACAAGGATGGTCACCGTGGAGTTCTTCGCCACCTCGTTGCCGGCCTCCGGCTGGGTGCCGATGACCACGCCGAGCTGCACGGTGTCGCTTGCCTGCGTGCGCTGCGTGGGCTGGAGGCCGGCGTCGGTGATGGCCTTCGAGGCCGCGGTGGCGTCGAAGCCCGCGACGTCGGGCACGGCCACCATGTCGCCGCCGCCGCGCGTGAGCGCCAGGGCCAGGGCCACGGCGATTGCCGCGATGAGCACGGCGACGATGCCCCACACGGCCGGGCGGTTGGCGCCGCCCTTCTTCGTGCCGCGGCCTCCGCCGCGCCCATTGCCTCCGCGTCCGCCTCGTGCGGGCTCTCCCATGACTGCGGTCTCCGTGGTCGCCGCCGCGGCCGCTCCGGCGGTTGCCGTGGGCGCGGTGAGGATGAGGGTGGATTGCTGGTTGCCCGGCATGGCCGCGCGAACGTCAAGCAGGGCGGCCGTGAACTCATCCGCGGTCTGGAAGCGGTCCTCCGGGCGCTTGGACAGCGCCTTCAGCACGACGGCGTCGAGGTCCGGCGGGATGTCCTGCACGAACACCCTGGGCGGCACGGGCGGCTCGTTGATCTGCTTCATCGCCACGGTCACGGGGCGATCGCCGTCGAAGGGCACGCGCCCGGTGAGCATCTCGTACAGCACGACGCCCACGGCGTAGGTGTCGCTGGCGGCGGTGGTCTCCTCGCCCTGCGCCTGCTCGGGCGAGAGGTACTGGGCCGTGCCGATCACCGAGCCGGCCTCGGTCATCTGCTGGTCGGCGTCGGCGCGCGCGATGCCGAAGTCGGCCACCCGCAGGCGGCCGTCCTCGCCCACCATGACGTTCTGCGGCTTGATGTCGCGATGGATGATCCCTGCCGCGTGCGCGGCGGTGAGCGCCGAGAGGATCTGCAGGGCGTTGTCCACCGCCACGGCGGGCTCGAGCGGGCCCTGCTCGCGGATGACCTTCTTGAGGTCGGGCCCCGACAGGTACTCCATGACGATGTAGTACGTGCCCTCGGCCTCGCCGCGGTCGTACACCGCCACGATGTTCGGGTGGTTCAGGCCCGCCGCCGCCGAGGCCTCGCGCCGGAAGCGCTCGACGAATGCCTGGTCCGCCGCGAAGCGCTCGGCCAGCACCTTGACCGCCACCTCGCGGTCGAGGACCGTGTCGTAGGCGAGGTACACGGTGGCCATGCCGCCGCTGCCGATCTGGTGGCCGAGCTCGTAGCGCTCGCCCAGCTCGCTGCCCGGACCGATGGTCATGACGTGGGCTCCCCGGGGACGGGTCCGATCGACAGCGCGGTGCGCATTACCTCGCCGGCCACGGGGGCGGCCTCGGTGCCGCCGGTGCCCGAGGTGTCCTCGATCACCACCGCGACCGCCACCTTGGGATCGTCGGCCGGCGCGTAGCCGATGAACCAGGCCTGGTTGCGCTCCGGGTCACCGGTCTCCGCGGTACCGGTCTTGCCGGCGATCGACAGGCCGGAGAGGCCCGCCTCGGTTCCCGTTCCCTCTGACACCACGCTCTGCATCATGCGGCCCACCTCGGATGCGATGTACGCGCTCGCGACCGAATCGACCTCCTCGGGCCTCTGCTGCTTCACCACCACGCCGTCCGGCGTGATGACGCGCCGAACCAGGTACGGGCGCATCATGCGCCCGCCGTTGCCGATCGCGCCGGCCACCATGGCCATCTGCAGGGGCGTCACCTGGAGGTTCTCCTGTCCGATCGCGATTCGGGATGCATCCTCGTCGCGCTGGTCATTGGGGAGCAGCTTCCCATCACGGTACCTGCCCGACGTCGCGACTTCACCGGAGGGAAGGTCGATCTCGGTTGGCCGCCCGAAGCCGAAGAGGTTCATCTCGCCACCGAGCTTGCGCCCGCCGAGGGTGTCACCGATCTGCGCGAATGTCGTGTTGATCGAGAACGTCAGCGCGTCCGTGAGGTTGTGGAGCCCGTACTTCGCCTTCCCGGAGTTGTAGATGGGCTTGCCATCCACCACGTAGACGCCCTTGTCATCGAACGTCGAGGAGGCCGACCACTTGCCGCTGGCAAGCGCCGAGACGGCGGTGACCACCTTGAACGTGGATCCGGGCGGGTAGAGGCCGGCGGTCCCCCGGTTGAGCAGCGGGGCATCCGGCTCCTTGCGAATCGAGGCGAAGTCGCTGGTCACCTGGTTGAGGTCGAACGTGGGTGATGATGCCACCGCCAGCACCTTGCCGGTCTTGGGCTCGATCGCCACCACCGCGCCCTTGCGGCCCGAGAGCAGCGCTTCCGCGGTCTTCTGCACGCGGGTGTCAAGCGTGAGGCGGATGTCCGCGCCGTCCTTGGTCTCCTCGCGCAGGCGGTCGAGGATCGCCCCGGTGCCGTAGCTGCCCGCGAGGTAACGGTTGTACTGCTGCTCGAGACCCGTGGCCCCCTGCTGCGGCGTGGCGTAGCCCACGACCTGGCTCGCCAGCGTGCCCTGCGGGTAGTAGCGGCGGTAGTACTTCTTGCCCTTCTCGCGATAGGCCACGCTCTCGGCCAGGACGATCTTGTCGGCCGAGATGATGCGACCGCGATCGACGAGCCGCTGCTTCTCCATCTTGTAGGGGTTGTCGGCGCGCTCATCGAGGCCGCCGGCCGCCACCACCTGCCAGTAGCCCAGCATCACCACGAGCAGGGCGAAGGCGGAGGCAAGTGCGATGTAGAGGGTGCGGATGGACTTGTTCACGTGGCCGGAACCCCCCGCACGGCCTCCACGAGGCCCTGGCGCGATCTGTTGCTGATGACCAGCAGGATCGCCGCGATGCCGAAGTTGACCACCACGCTCGAACCGCCGTAG
>CAIYRJ010000094.1 GCA_903928615.1 uncultured Actinomycetes bacterium
GCGATGTCCTCGGGCGTGGCCTCGTTGGGCATGTTGACGGTCTTGCTGATGGCGCCCGAGATGAAGGGCAGCACTGCGCCCATCATCTTGATGTGGCCGCGGTAGTGGATGCTGCGCTCGCCGTTGGCCGGCGTGAAGGCGCAGTCGAACACCGCGAGGTGCTCGTCCTTCAGCCCCGGCGCGCCCTCGATGGTCTCGTTCTCGTCGATGTAGGCCACGATCTGCTTGATGGCCTCCTCGTGGTAGCCGAGCTTCTCGAGGGCCTGCGGCACGGTGTTGTTGACCATCTTGATGACGCCGCCACCGACCAGGCGCTTGTACTTGACGAGCGCGATGTCGGGCTCCACGCCCGTGGTGTCGCAGTCCATCATGAAGCCGATGGTGCCCGTGGGCGCCAGCACCGACGCCTGCGAGTTGCGGTAGCCGAACACCTCGCCGCGGTCGACGGCGGTGTCCCACTCGGCGCGCGCGGCGCTGAGCACGGCCTCGTCACGCACCCGGCCGTCGGGGATGTCCTGCGCGGCGCGGCGGTGGCTGCGGATCACGCCGTTCATCGCCTTGGCGTTGGGCTCGTAGCCCTCGAACGCGCCCATGCGCTCGGCCAGGCGGGTGCTCATGGCGTAGGCACGGCCGGTCATGAGCGCGGTGATGGCGGCGGCGTACTCGCGGCCGTCCTCGCTGTCGTACGGCAGGCCGTGGCTCATGAGCAGCGCGCCGAGGTTGGCGTAGCCCAGGCCCAGCTGGCGGTACTTGCGGGCGTTGATGCCGATCTGCTCGGTGGGGTAGCCGGAGCGGGCCACGATGATGTCCATGGCGGTGATCACCACGTCGACGGCCTGCTGGAAGTCGGCCACGCGGAACGCGCCGTCCTCGTCCACGAACTTCATGAGGTTGAACGAGGCCAGGTTGCACGCGGAGTCGTCGAGGTGCATGTACTCCGAGCACGGGTTGGAGCCGTTGATGCGCCCCGACACCGGGCAGGTGTGCCAGCGGTTGATGGTGGTGTCGAACTGCATGCCGGGGTCACCGCACACCCATGCGGCCTCGGCGATCTCCTTCATGAGCTCGCGGGCCTTGACGGTCTCGATGACCTCGCCCGTGGTGACCGACGTGGTGTGCCAGTCGCCGCCGGCCTCGTAGGCGTACATGAACTCGTCGGTCATCCGCACGGAGTTGTTGGCGTTCTGGAACTGGATGCTGTTCCAGGCCTCGCCGTTCAGGCCCATGTCGTAGCCCATCTCGCCGAGGGCCCAGGCCTTCTTCTCCTCCGTGGCCTTGCAGTTCACGAAGTCGCGGATGTCCGGGTGGTCGACGTTGAGGATCACCATCTTGGCCGCGCGGCGGGTGGTGCCGCCGCTCTTGATGGCGCCCGCGCAGCTGTCGGCGCCGCGCATGAACGACACCGGGCCCGAGGCCTCGCCGCCGCCCGAGAGGCGCTCCTTCGACGAGCGGATGGCCGACAGGTTGATTCCCGAGCCGGACCCGCCCTTGAAGATGATGCCCTCCTTGCCGATCCACGACAGGATGGAGTCCATGGTGTCTTCCACCGAGAGGATGAAGCAGGCCGAGCACTGGGGGTTCTCGCGCATGCCGACGTTGAACCACACGGGCGAGTTGAACGCGGCCATCTGGTTGACGAGCAGGTGCGTGAGCTCGTACTCGAACACCTCCGCCTCGTCCTTCGAGTTGAAGTAGCCCTCCTCGAGGCCCCAGGCCTTGATGGTGAGCACCACGCGGTCGATGAGCTGCTTCACCGAGTACTCGCGCTCGGGCGAGCCCATGGCGCCGCGGAAGTACTTGCTGGCCACCACGTTGGTGGCGAGCTGCGACCAGTCGGCCGGCACCTCGATGTTGTCCTGCTCGAACACGCTGGTGCCGTCGCCCGACGAGATGCCCGCGCTGCGACGCTCCCACTCGAGGAGGTCGTAGGGGTGCTTGCCCTTCTTGGTGAAGTGGCGGGTGAGCCCCAGCGCCTTCCCGCGCTTGGGCTTTGCCTTCTCGCTCGGCGCTGCGCCGACGACCTCAGTCGCCATCAGTTGCCTCCTCGGCCTTCGTTTCGGTTTCGGTGCTGCTTGCGTCGTCCTCGACTCCCAGTCCGCCGGCCAGGGCCCGGAGGCGTCGGCGCGCGGGGCGCTCGACCGGCAGGGACTCGGTGAGGAGCTCGAACATGTGGTCATCCAGCGGTCGCTGGCCGCGCGGCAGCGGGGGCTCCCGCTCGAGCCTGTGGAGCTCGTCCGCGAACTCGTCGGTGTCCTCGAACTGGCGGTACACAGATGCGAACCGCACGTAGGCCACCGTGTCGACGTCCTTCAGCCTGCGCAGCGCGAGTTCGCCGATGGCGTTGCTCGTGATCTCCTGCTTCAGGCGGTTCCTGAGGCTCACCTCGATGTCGCGCACGGCGGCCTCCAGGTGGGCGGTGGGCACGGGGCGCTTGTGGCACGCCCGCTGCAGCCCGGAGAGGAGCTTTTCGCGATCGAAGGGCTCACGGTCACCGTTGCTCTTGATCACGATGAGCGGCATCTCCTCCACCCGCTCATACGTTGTGAAGCGCCTGCCACATGTCTGGCACTCCCGGCGTCGCCGGATGGCATCCTTGGTGTCCGGAACACGCGATTCCATTACGCGATGCTCTGAACCGTCACAATACGGGCAGATCACGCGTCGAACACTAGGTGTGGGGTGGGCGACATGAGGCGGCACACTACATGCAGTGTTCTGCACGATGCAAGACGCCCCTTCGCTGCAAATGTTGCAATCTGGCAGCAAAATGCGCAAAAACGCTCACGGAGGCACCGATGCACCCCATAGACCTGCCCGATACGCCCGAGATGCGCGCGAAGGTGGCCGAGGACGGCGCATATGGCATGAAACTGCTCGGGCTCACGGGTCCCGAGGTGCAGCCATGGGAGGACGGCTTCCGCACCCATGACATCGCCGACCACTCCTTCGAGTGGTGGTACTTCGACATGCAGCTGGACGACGGCTCCACCCTGGTGGCCACGTTCAACACCAAGCCGGCCACGGCCGCCGACGGGCCGCTCGCGCCCTCGGTGCTCATCATCCACCGCGACCCCGAGGGCAACACCACCCGCGAGAACACCCCTCTGCCCGCCAGCGCGTTCTCGTCGTCCACCGACGGCTGCGACGTGACCATCGGCGATAGCCACGTGGCCGGCGACCTCGCGCGGTACGAGCTCACCATCCGCGGCGAGAAGGTGCAGGCCGACCTGGTGATCGAGCGCGGCTGCCCCTCATGGCGCCCCGGAGCAGGGGTCAACTTCTTCGACCACGCGAAGAAGCACTTCCTGGCGTGGGTGGTGCCGGTGCCTTCCGGCACGGTGTCAGGCACGCTGCGGTTGGACGGCGGGGCGCCCCGGCAGGTGACCGGCGCGGCGTACCACGACCACAACTGGGGCA
>CAIYRJ010000095.1 GCA_903928615.1 uncultured Actinomycetes bacterium
CTCCATCACGGTGCCGCCGGGAGCGGACTCGCCGAAGCGGTCGATGCCCACCGTGCGACCCCAGGTGCCGGTCCAGCGGGCCCATCCGAAGGTGGATGCGGCCTCCACCGACACGCGCGCGGCGATGGCCGGCGGCAGTACCTCGTCGCGGTAGGCATCGGACTGCGCGAGGAAGAGCTCCCATGAGGGCATGCTCACCACGCGGGCCGACACCCCCTCACCGGCCAGCAGGTCGCGCGCCGCCAGCGCCAGCGACACCTCCGAGCCGGTGGCGATGAGGATGCAGTCGTCGCCGGGCGCCAGCACGTAGGCGCCGCGATCCACCGGCGGCTGCTCCACGGGGAGCACCGGCACGCCCTGACGGGTGAGCACCAGCGCGGTGGGCCCGTCGTCGCGCGCCACGGCGATGCGCCAGGCCTGCGCCGTCTCGCGGGCATCGGCGGGGCGGATGGTCACCAGGCCCGGGATGGAGCGCAGGGCCGCGAGCTGCTCGATGGGCTGGTGCGTGGGGCCGTCCTCGCCCACCGCAACGGAGTCGTGGGTGAACACCAGGATCGATGGCAGCGCCTGCAGCGCGGCCATGCGTATGGCGTTCTTCATGTAGTCGGAGAACGTCATGAAGGTCGAGCCGTAGGCGCGGAAGCCGCCGTGGGCCGTCATGCCGTTGACCGCCGCCGCCATGCCGAACTCGCGCACCCCGAAGCGGATGTTGCGCCCGGCGAACGACCCCGGGGCGACGTCGGGGGAGTCCTTGATGACCGTGCCGGTGGAGCTCGCGAGGTCAGCGGCGCCACCCACGAGCTCGGGCACCGTGGCGGCGATCGCGTTGAGCGCGACCGTGGACGCCACACGGGTGGCCGGCGACTCGCCCTCATCGAACGCCGGAAGCGACGCGTCCCACCCGGCGGGAAGCTCGCCGGCCAGGCGCCTGCGCAGTTCGGCCGCCTCGGCGGGGAAGTCTGCTGCGTAGGCGTCCATCGCGGCGTCCCACGCGGATACCAGCCCGGCGCCGCGCTCGCGCAGCACCGGGGCCCACGCCGCCACGTCGTCCGGCACGAGGAACTCAGCGTCCTCGGGCCAGCCGTAGGCCTGCTTTGCGAGGCGCGCCTCGTCGGGGCCCAGGGGCGCGCCGTGCGCCTTGCTGGTGTCCTGCACATTCGGCGCGCCGAACCCGATGTGCGAGCGGTAGCGCACGAGGGTCGGCCGGCCGTCGCCGTCGCGGGCCTCGTCGAGCACCCGGTCGATCTCGGCGAGGTCGTTGGCGTCGGCGATTTCGAGCACCCTCCAGCCGTAGGCGTCGAAGCGCTTCGTGACGTCGTCGCCGGTGGACATGCCCGTGGGGCCGTCGAGGCTGATGCTGTTGTCGTCGAAGATCACCACGAGCTTGCCGAGGCGCAGGAAGCCCGCGAGCGAGCACGACTCGTGCGAGATGCCCTCCATCAGGTCGCCGTCGGACGCGATCACCCACGTGTGGTGGTCCACCACGGCGTGCCCGGGTCGGTTGAACTCGGCGGCGAGCATGGCCTCGGCCAGCGCGAGCCCGACGGCGTTGCCGAGGCCCTGGCCCAGGGGGCCGGTGGTCACCTCGACCCCGGGCACATGCCCGCGCTCGGGGTGCCCCGGCGTGCGGCTGCCCCACTGGCGGAATGCCCGGATGTCGTCGAGCGACAGCGCGTAGCCGCTCAGGTGCAGCAGCGCGTACTGCAGGGCAGATGCGTGCCCGGCCGAGAGCACGAACCGGTCGCGGTCGGGCCACGACGGGTCGGCCGGCGCGTGCCGCAGCACGCGTGAGTACAGCGCCCACCCGACGGGGGCGAGGCCCATGGGGGCCCCGGGGTGCCCGGAGTTCGCCTTCTGCACGGCGTCGATGGCGAGCGTGCGGACGGTTGCGATGCAGGTGTCGGGCGAGGCCGGCTGGGTCACGTGGTTCTCCGTGTGGGTGGCGCGGGCAGTCTACGTGCGGCCGCGCCGCCGTTCGCGGCGAGTCGCCGCCCGCCCCCGGTGCGGGACGGCCGCCACGGCTCCCCCTAGTCTTGGGGTCGTGATGCGACGCACCGCACCGGCAGGGGTACTCGCGCTGGCGGCGCTGGCGCTGGCCGGGTGCGGCACCGGGTCCGACGCCACCACGGCGCGCACCACCACGCCTGCGGAGTTCGTGGACGCCGTGCGCGAGCTGGTGCAGCCGGCAGAGCGCATGGGCGTGGTGGCGACCGCGGCCCTTGACGAGGACGGCCCGCAGCCGCAGTCGGTGGAGGTGGACGGCCTGGTGGATGACATGTCGCGCGAGATCAAAGAGTTCCGGGCGCTGCGCCCGGGGGACGAGGACCTGCGCATGGAGCAGACGCGGTTGCTCCGCGCCATGGAGCCGGTCGCGAGCCGCGTGCGCGCCGTGCGGGCGATCCTGCGGGGCGACTCCCGCGCAGGCCTGCGCGATGCCACGTCGCAGCTGCTCGTGGCGCTGGGGGAGGTGCCATCCGCCGCCAGGTCGTGATGCTCGCCGCCGCGGCGGTCATCGGCGCGGGCGCCCTCGCGGGGTGCGGCGGCGCTCCCGAGCCCGTGTCCACGGGCGAGGTCGCGCCGGGCACCACCGTGAGCCCGCCGCGGTACATGGCCATGGTGCGCGAGGCGGTGGCCGCCGCCCGCGCCGCATCGATCCGCCTCGACGCCCTGCCGGCGAAGCCCACGCCCGTCCAGGCCGAGAAGGCCGCGCCCGGGTTGGCCGCCGCAGCCACCCGCGCGGAGCTCGCGGCCCGTCAGCTGTCGGCCGCGCGGCTCGAGGACCAGCGACTCGAGGAGCAGCGGCGCGAGATCGGGCCCCTCTACGTGGCGTTCGCCGCGGCGCTGCGCAAGGCCGCGCAGGCCGCGGCCGATGGCGACGTGGTCGGCATGGGGCAGTCGGTGAGCCAGGCAGCCGTCCAGGCCGGCCGCATCCACGAGGCATCCGCGCCCGGCAGCAACTAGCGCTGCGTGCTGCGCGACTCCGACGACATGTCGTCCGCGCCTGGCGGATCCGAGATCACCAGGTCGCCGACCGTCGCGAACTCGTAGCCCTTGGCGCGCAGCTCCTTCACGATGCGCGGTATGGCCGCGATGGTGGAGGCCCGGTCACCGCCGCCATCGTGCAGCAGGATGATCGACCCCGGCTGCGCCTGTGACACGGCCGACTGCACGATCTGGTCGGCCGAGGGCCGCGTCCAGTCGACGGTGTCGACGTCCCACAGCACCGAGAGCAGCTTGGCGTCCTCCGCGCGCTTGAGCACCGCGGGGTCCACCGCGCCGTACGGCGCGCGGAACAGGCGGCTGGCGACGCCGCCCACGCTCAGGATCTCGCCGGCGGCCGTCTCGATCTCGGCCTTCTGCTCCGCGGGCTTGAGCGTGGTCATGTCCTTGTGGTTCCAGGTGTGCACGCCCACCTCATGACCCTCGGCCACCACCTGCCGGAAGGTCTCGGGGTTCGCCTGGATGTTCGCGCCGATCACGAAGAACGTGGCCGGCACCCCCAGCTTCTTGAGCTCGGCGAGCACCGCGGGCGTGTCGGGCCCGGGACCGTCGTCGAAGGTGAGGGCCACGTACTTGCGCCCGCCGCCCGCCCGGTTGATGCTCACTCCGGTCTGGCCGATGTTCACCAGCTCCTGGTCGCGCGGGCCGAGCTGCTGGGCTGCCGCCGCGATATCGGCCTCGCTGACCTTGGGGATGATGGGCTCGGTGGTGGATTGCGCCGTGGTGGGCTCGTCGCCCCCGCGGGTGGCGAGCGCGATGATGCCGACCACCAGCGCGATCGCGATGATCGCGATCGCGAATGGCGGCACGCGACGCGACTGCTTGCGGCGCTTGCGCGGCGGCGGGCGGCGATCTCGTGGATCGCGGCGACGCCCCGATGGTGTGCGGTCGGCGGGCACGCCCTAATAATGCACGTGGGGACCGGCGCGCAC
>CAIYRJ010000096.1 GCA_903928615.1 uncultured Actinomycetes bacterium
GGCCGGCTGGCTGTCCCACACGATCGCGCCGCCCGACCAGTACTGCGCGCGCGGCACCCCACGCGGAACCCAGGCGGTGCGGATGGTCACCGAGGCGTCGAGCGATCCATCGGTGCCCACGGCCACCACGCTGCCGAAGGCCGGCCCACGGCCCACGGGCTCGATCTCGCGGATCACCTCGAGGGCGCGCACCTTGGGCGCGCCGGTGACCGACCCCGCGGGAAACACCGCGCGCAGCACGTCCGCCGGGCCGACGTCGGGCCGCAGCCGCGCGCTCACCCGGCTCACCATGTGGTCGGCGTAGGCGGTGACGAGCGGTCCCATGAGGTCGGGCACCGACACCCCGCCCGGCTCGGCGATGCGGCCCAGGTCGTTGCGCACGAGGTCGACGATCATCACGTGCTCGGCGCGGTCCTTGGTGCTGGTGGTGAGCGCCAGGAAGTCGCCGGGCGCGGCGGTGCCCTTGATGGGCTCGCTCCAGGCGGTCGCCCCGTCGCTGGCCACCATGCGCTCGGGCGACGCCGATATGACCGTGCCCTCGGGCATGTCGATGTATGCGCGGTGCGGCGCCGGGCCGGCCGCCGCCCAGAGCGCGCGCGCAAGCGCCGCGGGGCTGGATGTCCACTCGGCATCCAGCCGCTGCACGATGTTCACCTGGTACACGTCGCCGGCGCGGATGAGATCGCGTGCGTGATCGACCGCCGCCTCGTACATGGCACCCGGCAGCGACGAGCGCACGTCGCTCCCCGGCGGAGGCACGCGCGGCAGCGCCCCGGCCCGGGCGTTCACGGCCTCGAGCAGGGCATCGGCCTCGGGCCCGGGGCGCTCGGCCACCACGCTGGCGTTGCCGTCGTCGTCCACCACGATCACCGCGGGGTAGCGGGCGATCGCCCCCGCGGGCGGCCCGGCGTCGTCGGGCGGCGATCCCGGAAGCAGCTCCACGGTGCCCGCCAGGCGGTCGGCAAGGAGGCCGATCCAGCCGCCCGCCATGGGGTCGGCGGCGACCGGTGGCGCGACCGGCGGACGCCTCAGGGCATCCCACACCGACGCCCCCGTGGCCACCTCGTCGGGGCACGCGGCCACGATCGTGCGACCCAGGTGGCGCACCAGCGCGGGGGAGTCGAGGTGCAGCACCGCGGCCAGCACGGCGTCGGGGGAGACCCGCGAGGCGAGCGGGATCGCCACCGGTGCGTCCGTGCGTGAGACAATGCGACCCTCGGGCATCGCCCGCGACGCTACACAACGGCGACCCCATCCATCGACGAGAGGTATCCCCACGTGCGCCACACCATCGCCTTCCAGGCCACCGCGTTCCAGGCCGCCCCGGTCGACGTGCAGATCGAGGTACCGGAGGGCGAGGAGGGTCCCTCCCCCGACCAGATCCCGTCGGCCATCATCGTGTTCCTCGGCGGGCCGTCCGTGCAGGCCAGCGCCTTCGTGAGCCAGCAGGACGCCGAGAACCTCATGGGGGCCTTCACCCAGGCCGAGCCCATGCGCGGCGACATGCCGCCCGAGGCCCAGGCCTGGGAGCCCGAGGAGACGGTCATGCCCGCCGCCATGCTCTTCGGCGTGAACATCGAGAGCCTCGTGGGCGCCGCCGTGACGCCGCCGCACATGAACGACGAGGTCGGCATCGTGCCGCACTGGACCGTGCAGCTGCAGGACGCAGACGGCTCGTCGGTGCAGGTGGCGGTGTCGGACGCCCTGTGCGTCACCATCATCCGCGCCCTGTCGCAGATCGCCGCCGGCCAGCTCTCGGCCGACGAGGACGACGAAGAAGGCGCTGCGCTCAACGGCCTCGCCGACCCGGACTCGGTGGAAGACGCCGAGTAGCAGGCGCCGCTCCAGCGCGCCTGCCGCGACGTCGCCGGCGGCGATGACGTGGATTTCTTCGTCGACTTCGCATTCACGCCACAGCGCTTCGCCGTGCTGTGCATGCTCGTGGCCTTCATCGCCACGTTCGCGATCACGCGCATCATCACCCGGCGCATCCGCGCCGAGCGCGTAGCCGCCGAGGAAGCAGCCGCCAACGGCGAGGCGCCTCCCGCCGAGGATGACGACGCCAAGGGCAAGGTCATCAAGGACATCGAGATCGGCGGCGTGCACATCCACCACCAGGTGTGGGGGCTGCTGTTCATGCTGGCCGCGGGAATCCTCTCGTTCGCCTTTGACTTCAGGAGTCCGTGGCTGCAGATGCTTGCCGCGGTGTTCGGCATCGGCGCGGCGCTGGTGCTTGACGAGTTCGCGCTCTGGCTGCACCTCGACGACGTCTACTGGAGCGCCGAGGGCCAGAAGTCGGTGGATGCCATCCTCGCCACCGTGCTGGTGATGGTCGCGCTCACCCTCGGCGAGGGGCCGCTCGGCGTGTCGCTGGCCAACGTCGACGACGCACCGTGGGCGCTCGCCTACGCCATCGTGTTCAACCTCGTGCTGGTGGTCCTCACGCTGGCCAAGGGCAAGATCATGATGGCGGCCATCGGCTTCTTCGTGCCGTTGGTGGCGCTGTTCGGGGCCATCCGCCTGGCCCGGGTGCCCAGCTGGTGGGCCGGGCGCTTCTACGCCACGCGGCCGAAGAAGCTCGATCGCGCGCAGCAGCGCGAGATGCGTCGCCGCGAGCGCATCGCGCGCATCCGCGCGCGGCTGGCCGGCGACCCCGACCCGCCGCCCCTCGGGGCGTCAGACGACGTCAGTTCCTGACGATGAGGCTGAGCAGAGACTGCAGGCCGGGGCCCCGGTACCGGCGGTCATCGAAGCTGGCGATCACATCGGTCACCGCCATGGCCTTGCGCAGCACGCGCGCCGGCGCGTTGCACACGATGCCCGCGCGGCTTACCCGCCACACCGCGACGTCGGCTGACGAGTTGCCCGCGTAGTCGAAGGCCCTGAGGCCGAAGTCGTCCACGAGGCGCGCGGCCTTGCGGTCGCCCGTGAGCGTCTCGGGGGGAAGCGCCCCGATGGCGCGCGTGAACACCCCGATGTGCGCGGCCACTGCATCGGCCATCTCCTGGGTGGATCCGGTGGCCAGCACGATCTGCCGACCGGTGCCGGCCTGCTGCTCGAGGTAGCGCACCACCGAGGGCGAGTAGTGCAGGCGCGCGGCGTCGAGCCCGGCCTCGCGCCACAGGAAGTGCCGGGCGTGGGCCTGGGACGATCGGGCTGCGCCCACCACCTTGTGGGTGCGGTGCGGGGCGCGGCGGGCGACCTCGCCCACCAGCTGCAGCATGGAGTCGCGCGTGAGGAGCGTGCCGTCGAGGTCGACGACGAGGGGCGGCGCGCCGTCTATGCGGTGATCGCCTCGGCCTTGTCGGTGATGGCCAGGCGCCGCACGGCCGCCACGAGGTCGGGCCCGCCGTCCTTCGCCATGTCGTGGCCCGCGCCCTCCACCACGTCGAACGTGGCGGCGCGCAGCCAGATGGCCAGCTCGCGCTGGTCCTGGGCCGGCACGGCCTTGTCGTCGCTGCCCGCGAGGATCGCCACCGGGGCATCCACCTGCGCCAGCGCCCCGCGCCAGTCGGGGCGGGTGGCCATGGCCTCGGCGGCGAGGGCCTGGCCCTCGTCGCGGTTGCGCTCGCGCAGCGCGCGGGCGATGAGCATCCAGCGGTCGCGGCCGTCGGGGTCCTCGCCGCGCGGGCCGATGCCCGACAGCACGAGGCCGCTCACCAGGCCGGGGTGGCCGAGCGCCAGGGCCAGCGCGGTGGCACCACCCAGGCCGATGCCCACCATCACCGCCCCGCCGCCCTCACCCGCCACGAGGCGGGCGACGTCGGACGCGAAGTCGTCGATGCTCCAGGGACCGGCCGGGCACGGCGAGTCGCCGTGGCCGCGCAGCTCGGGGATGAGCAGCCGGTGGTCGCTCAGCAGCGGCTTGAGGGCCTTCTGGAGGTCCTTGGCCGGCCGGCCGACGTCGTGGAGCGCCACCACCAGGGGACCGTCCCCCTTGGTGGTGAAGTTGAGATTGATTGCAGGCGGAAGCGATGGCATAGGCCGGGCAGGGTACGTCGCCGGGCCATGCCGAGTCAAGAAAAACCACCATATGCAGGTAATTCACTAACTACTGAGGGCGCCCCTTGACGTACGCAGCGCCCCGCCCCGCACGCATCCCACGCCCTCCGGCCGCGCCGGGCTGCGTCAGCCGATGAACTCGATGACCAGCTCCGCCCACTCCTGCGGCTCCTCGAGCGCGGTCATGTGGCCCGATCCGCCGATCACCGCCAGGCGGGCATCGGGGATTCCCCGCGCCATCACGGTGGCGAGCGGCGGCGGGGTGACGCCGTCGTGCTCGCCCACGATCACCAGCGTGGGCACCGCGATGCGCGGCAGCAGGTCGGTGCGATCGGGGCGCCGGCTGATGGCGATGGTGGCCTCGGCCATGGCCTCGGCGGACTGCGCCGATGCCAGCTCGGTGAGGCGGCGCACGGCGTGCTCCGA
>CAIYRJ010000097.1 GCA_903928615.1 uncultured Actinomycetes bacterium
GTCGCCGCCATCGCCGCCGACAACGACCTGACCGTCCTGCACTTCGACAAGCACTACCCGATCATCGCGCAGCGGTCGGGCCGGGATGTGCGCGTCGAGTGGCTCGCGCCGTCGAAGTCGCTGGCCTGATCAGGCCGTCCCCTCGGGCGCTGGCGCACGCCGCCCGGACCGCGTGTCACATGGGGGTGGTCACCGTGACCGCGTGCTCGCGCGCGGCCTCGGCCTGCCGCTCGTCATAGGTGACGAACCCCAGGAGGCCCGGGCCCAGGTCGAGGGCCACGGACAGGTGCAGGGCATCGAGCGTGCGGAGCGCCGCCGGCAGCATGGTGCCTGCCCGCTCCAAGTGGACCCGCTGCAGCGGAACGATGTCGAGGGTGGAGAGGATCGCCCGGGCCCTCTCGGTGAGGTCGGGATCCACGCGGCGCACCGCCCGCAGCACCTCGGCCTCGGCCAGGTCGGACGTGACGAGGCGATCCTCGCGCGACTCCTCCCAGCGGTACATCGCCGCGCTATGGGGCTCGCGCAGCACCAGCTTCACGATGGCCGACGAGTCGAGATACCACGCGCGCGTGGCGCTCAGCGGGGGTCCTCGTCGCGCATCTCGGCGATCACGTCGCCAAGGGCCTGGCGCCGGCCACGGGCGGGGGGCGGCCCGACCTCGGCGATCGTGCGCGTGGCGGGGCGCAGCAGGCCGGCATCCTCGAGGTCGGCCAGGCGATCGCCCGACAGGGGAAGGATCTGCGCCACCGGCGTGCCGTTGTCGGTGATGATCATCCGCTCGCCGGCGGCGGCCCGCGCCACCACCGCGGAGGCGTTCTGCTTGAGCGCCCTGATGCCGATTGATGACATGTGCTTCACCGTAGCACGCCGAATCAGGCCCTCGCGCCGGAGTGGGGATTGCCCCAACACACCCCGCGGGCTTTCTGAAAGCATTGGGGCGGAGAGGCAGCCCGTCCATGGGCCGTCTCCCGCCCCGACCTCCCGAAGCGGAAAGGTTCTCCATGAAGCGCAAGGCCATCGTCCGTGCCGCCGGCATCAGCGCCGCGGCGCTGATCGCGACCATCCCGGCCACCGCGTCGGCCCTGCCCAAGGGCCCGCCGTCGCCGCTCACCAACCCGGCGGCCATCACCGAGCTCGCCGCCGACGCCTACACCTGGGGCGTGGCGCCGGAGTTCGTGTACCGCTTCCTCAAGTACAACGCGCTGCGCACTGCCCCCGTGAACATGCTGGGCGGCAAGGGCACCCAGGCGGCGGCCTGGAACAACCTGGCCACCAACGCCGGCGATGCCTCGGTGCTGTACCTCAACTCGATGCTCGACCTCAGCGGGCGCAAGTACCCGTCGAGCCAGAACGGCGGCACCAAGGAGCTTGTGCTCACCGTGCCCCCGTCGGCCAACAACTACTACGTGGTGAACGTGCTCGACTCGTTCATCAACTCGACCGGCAGCATGGGCACGCGCACCACGCCGTCGAACAAGCGCCAGACCTACCTGGTGGTGGGCCCCACCTCGCAGTACGCGAACAAGCGCACCGCGCGCATCGGGGGCAAGGTGTTCCGCGTGATGACCCAGGACACCAACCTGGGCTGGATCCTCATCCGCATCCGCGCCGATTCGCTGGTTCCGTCGAGCAACCCGGCGTCGGTGAACGCCGTGGACGAGACCGTGGTGAAGCGCTTCGCGCTCAACACGCTGGCGCAGTACCAGCGCAACCGCTACCGCCCCATCTACCCCAAGACCACCTCGTACCCGCCGAGCAACCAGCAGATCCAGCGCTCGCAGAAGTGGGCCAACGCGCCGGCGCAGGCGACGGCCTTCATGGCGCAGCTCGGGCAGTCGCTCGCGCAGAGCCCCATGCCCTCGCGCAACACCGGCATCGGCAACACGCCGCTCAAGCTGCTTCCGGCATGGGTGGTGCCGCAGGCGAACGCGAAGAAGCTCTACCAGAACCCGTCCTTCGGGCAGGAGCGCCAGCTCAGGCTGCTGAAGCCGCTCGGCCTCACGGCGAAGGGCTGGAAGCTGCCGCGCAACTGGGGCACCGACCAGCTCAACGCCCTGCAGGCGGGCTACGAGAAGGGTGACGCCGGGATCACCGATCTCTCGACGGCGGTGGGCGTCTCGGCCGCCACCAACTACTGGAGCTTCCTCAACACCAACATCGGCACCTACCCGAACAACCTCCTGGGCTATGCCTTCCGGGCCGTGATCGTGCAGGAGGGTGGCTCGGCCAACGTGCCGCCCGATGCGGTGTACGCGCAGATCAACCAGACGGCGGGCACCACGGCAACGCAGATGGTGGGTGACAGCACCTACTCGATGACGTTCACGCCGCCACCGGCCCCCGGCGCGCCGCTGCCGGCCAACGGCACCATGCCGCCGATGGTCAACGACTCCTCGGGCAACCCGAAGGGCTTCTGGTCCGTGCACCTGTACCAGACCGACCCCACCGAGTCGAAGGCGCCGTACCTCACCCAGGCCAGCGTGCTGAACCTCGCCTACTCGCAGGCCAACCAGACGGTGGTGTCGGTGGACGCCTCGGCCGAAACCATCACGGTGAACATGCCCACGTGGGGCGGCGCGCCCATTGCCAGCACGCCGATCTTCTTCGGCACCGGCGCGAGCGCCTATGGGTTCAAGCCCAACACGCCGTACTACGTGGCCACCACGCCCACGACGAGCGGCTCGGGGTCGACGGCCACCTACACCTTCAAGGTGTCGGCCACCTGGCAGCAGCAGCTCTCCCCGGGGAACGTGCCGATCCAGGGCCCCGATGGCACGCCCGCCAACATGGTTGACATCCAGGCCGGGTCGGGAACCCTGCAGTGGGGGCCGATCCAGCCGGTGTCCCAGCTGGGATCGCAGCAGCTCACCTCCGGGCAGTTGCAGAAGAACGCCGACGGGTCGGTGACCCTGTGGATCGGCCCGACGCTGCCCGCGGGCGCGCCGGCCACCAACTGGCTGCCGTCGCCCTCGCAGGCCTACTACCAGCAGGTGTACGGCAAGGCGGGCATGCCCACCAACATCCGGCCGCTGCTGCGCATGTACTACCCGACGCCCGGCAGCGACACCGAGCCGTCCATCCTGAAGCCGCCGAGTGGCTCCATGCAGTCGACGTGGGTGCCGCCGTTGGTCACGAAGGTCGGCTAGGAGGAAATCCGCGCGCGCACCCAGGCGGCCAGGTCGTCGAAGTCCGACGACCCGGCCGCCACGCGCACGGTGATGTCCACGGCGTCATCGTCGGGCACCTCGAGTCGCACGCCGTTGAGGTCGAGGGTCAGCACCAGGGCGAGCCAGCCGAGCCGCTTGTTGCCGTCCACCAGGGGGTGGTGCGCCACGATCGAGTGCATCACGCTCGCGGCCTTCGCCGCGAGGTCGGGGTAGGCGTCCTCACCGAACACCGTGGTGGCCGGTCGTGCTGCTGCGGCAGCGAGCAGGCCGGCGTCGCGCACCACCAGGCCGAGGCGCTCGCAGATCATCAGCAGGTCCTCGGCCTCGAGGAACCGCTGCGGGTGGGTCACGCCTCGCCGAGGCGGCGCACGACGTCGCCGTAGCGATCGAGGGCCCAGTCGAGGGACCGCTCCACCTGCGCGCGGTGACCCTCGCGTGCGGCCTTCTCCACCAGCGCCTGGCGCAGCACGTCGTTCTTCGACAGGCCGGAGCGCCGGGCGAGTCGGTCGAGCAGGTCCTGCTCGGCGTCGGAGAGGCGCAGGTTCATGGCCATGGACAGATGGTACCAGTGTGGTACCACACCGTGATCGGGCCGTCGCGCCGCTACCCTCCGCGCATGACAGATATTCCCCTCAGCCGCGACGCCCAGGAACTGCTCTTCCTCGAGGCCCGGAGCGCGAACAGCTTCACCGACGAGCCGGTCACCGACGACCAGCTGCACGCGATCTGGGACCTCCTGAAGTGGGCGCCCACATCGGGCAACACCAACCCGCTGCGCATCCTCTACCTGCGCTCACCCGAGTCGCGTGAGCGCGCGGTGGCGCACCTGGCCGAGGGCAACAGGGCGAAGACGCGCACGGCGCCCATGACCGCCCTGCTGGCGGCCGACCGCGACTTCCACGAGTTCGTGCCGCAGCTGTTCCCCGCACGGGCCGAGCAGGCCGAGTCCTACGCCAAGATGGAGGGGCGCGCGGAAATGGCGTACTTCAACGCCACGCTGCAGGCCGCGTACTTCATCCTCGCAGTGCGGGCCATCGGGCTGGCCGCCGGACCCATGAGCGGGTTCGACTACCCCGCGATGGATCGCGAGTTCTTCCCCGATGGCCGCTACGCATCGGTGCTGGTGGTCAACTTCGGAATGCCCGGCCCCGACGCGTGGTTCCCGCGCCTGCCGCGCCTGGAGTTCGACCAGGCCGTCACGATCATCTAGCGTCCGAACCGCCCCCACCGCCCCCACCCCGGAGGACACCCATGCCCCGTTCACGCCGCCTGATCACCGCCATCGTGGGCCCGGCCCTGCTCGCAGGCGCCACCGTCGGGGTCGGCACCGCCATGGCGGCCACGCCCGGGGTGATCACCGAGTACCCCAGCGGCACCGGGGTGATCGGCGCAGCCGGCATCGGCGTGGCGCCGAATGGCACGGCGTACGGCGTGTTCAACAATCTGAACCTCGTGGTGCCCTTCACCACGGCGGGCCGGGGCACGCAGATCCCGGTGGGCGCTGCCGGGGGCCTCGTGAGCAGCATCGCCCCGGGGCCCGACGGCAACATGTGGATGACCTACAACTTCACGGCCACGATGGGGCGCCTGAACACCGCGACGGGCGTCACCACCCAGTACGGCGGGCTCGACACGCCGGGCTGGGCCTCGGCGGCCGGGCCCGACGGCCGCCAGTGGGTCACCCTCACGGGCGGTCAGATCGCGGCCGTGCCGATGTCCGGGTCCACGACGAACTACGCGATCCCCACTCCCGGCGCGGTGCCCATCGGCATCGCGCAGGGGCCCGACGGGCGCATGTGGTTCAGCGAGGGCACCGGCAACAAGATCGGCGCCATCACCACCTCGGGCCAGATGACCGAGTACACGCTGCCCACGCCCGACTCAGATCCCCAGTACATCGCGGCGGGCCCTGACGGCAACATGTGGTTCACCCAGGCCGACGCCAACAAGATCGGGCGCATCACCATGAGCGGGGTGGTCACCGAGTACCCCGTGCCCACGCCCAATGCCAACCCGCGTGGCATCGCCGCGGGCGCCGACGGCAACATGTGGTTCACCGAGCCCATGGCGGGCAAGGTGGCGTCCATCACCATGGCCGGCGCCATCACCGAGTACTCGGCCGGCCTCAGCCCCAACTCCTACCCGGCCATCATCGCAGCGGGCCAGAACGGGCTGATGTGGTTCAGCAACGAGAACGCCGCGAGCGTGGGGTCGATCACCACCGGCAACACGGCCCCGGCTCCGCCGCCACCGCCCGTGCCCACCCCGAGCGTGAAGCCCAGCGGCCCCACCGACGTGGTGACCCCGGTCACCAGCCGCGTGCGCACGGCCACCTCAGGCGGGCGCACCACCATCACCTTCAGGCTCCGCTATGCCGCGAGCGGCAACTACGCGTTCCGGCTCGAGACGCGGGCGGGCAGGGTGCTGCCGATGCTCGCGGGCACGCGCATCGCGGGCACCAGGGTGAAGGCGGGATCCGCCAAGGTGCTGAACGTGCGGGGCGCCCGCAAGGGGCGCAC
>CAIYRJ010000098.1 GCA_903928615.1 uncultured Actinomycetes bacterium
CCATGTCCTCGGATCGCACCAGGTCGGCGAGCCACTGCCACAGGCGCACCCGCTGGTCGGGGCTCAGCGTGCCGGTGGGCTCGTCGAGCAGCAGCAGGCTGGGCGCCCCGGCGAGCGCGATGGCCAGGTTGAGCCGCTGCATCGTGCCGGTGGACAGCGCCCCGGCCCGGCGATCGGCGAAGTCACCCAGGTCGGCCCGGCGGATGAGCTCGTCCGCGGTGGCGGGCGGATCGTCCGATCCCTCGAGCCCCGCGAAGAGCCGCAGGTTCTCGCGGGTCGTGAGGCGGGGGTACAGCGCGGGCCGCTGCGGCACCCAGCCCACCTTCGACGCAGATCCCCCCGCCCACTCGAGCGTGCCGGCGCTGGGGGCCTGCACCCCGGCGAGGATCGTGAGCAGGGTGGTCTTGCCCGCGCCGTTCGGCCCGGTGAGCGCCACGCGCTCGCCCCGGGCGAATGTGAGGTCGACCGGCGCCAGGGCCTCGAACGACCCGTAGCTGCGCGTGATGCCGCGCGCCTCGAGGAGGGGGGCGCCCATGTGCGCCGGTCAGTCCGCGCCGGTTGGGCGCGCGGGCTGGGCCTGCGTGACCCCGGTGACATCGAGCGTGTCGCCCGCGTCGGGGCCGTCCGCGCCCGCCGCGGTGGCCGGCGCACGCCGCGGCGGCAGCTTGAGGCCGGTGAGGGTGTCCTGGTCCGATGCCTCGGTCACCGGGCCGGGTGGGGCGCCCGCCGTGGCGGGCGAGAGGCCGAACCATCCCAGGCGCTCGCTCATGTAGACGGCGGTCTCCTTGAGGATGACCACCACGGGCACCGCGAGGATGATGCCGATGAAGCCGTAGAGCTCCTCGCCGATGAGCACCCCGAAGATGACCACCAGCGGGTGCACTCCCACGGCATCGCCCATCACCTGCGGCACCACCACGTGTCCCTCGAACTGGTGGATCGCGATGAACGCGATGAGCACCCAGAGCGCCGTCCACGGCGAGATGAACAGGGCCAGCAGCACCGGGGGTATGGCGCCGAGGATGGGCCCGATGTACGGGATGAACTCCATGAGGAAGATCCACGCCGCGAACAGCACGGCGTATGTGGCGCCCTGCGGGAACACGCCGGTGACGCCGAGGATCCACAGGACCACCCCGGTGCTCACGGCGATGATGAGGCAGACGAGGGTCTGGGCCTTGATGTACTCGACCAGCGTGCGCTCGGTGCGCACGAGGAACTGCGCGGCCGAGGGCCCGCCGAGGCGCCGGGCCGCCCGGGCGATCTGCGGGGCGTCGAGCAGCATGTACACCGCGGCCACGATGATGATGATGATGATCACCAGCGCGCCGAGGGCGCTGAGCGAGTACGACACCGCGTTGCCGGAGAGGTCGTTCGCCCAGCCCTTGATGGCGGCGAAGGCCGCCGCCGCGCGCTCCTGCACGTCGACGTCGATGCTGTTGCGGTCGAAGAAGCCCTGCAGGGTCTGCACCTGCCGCTGCGCCTGGTCGGTGTAGAGCGGCAGGTTGGCCCGGATGGTGTTGATCTGCTCCTGGATGGGCGGGATGAGCAGCACGATCGCGGCCGCCACCACGCCGAGGAACGACAGGAACACGGTGGCCACCGCGAGGCCGCGCGGCACGTGCGCGCGCCGCACCATGCGCACCAGGGGGTTGAGCAGCAGGGCGATGACCAGCGACACGAGGAAGACGAACAGCACCCGGCCGAGCGTCTGCCCCGCGATCCACACCATCACGACGATGGCCGCTGCCGTGCCGATCCATGCCCACGGCGGCACTGTGGCCTGGCGGCTGCTCATGCCGGGCATGGTATCGCGGCCCCCCGGGGCCTGAGCCCGCGAGGCTCTGGACTACCCTTCCGATGCCCATGCCGCCCCTTACCCGAGATGAGCTTCGGTCACGGCGCGCCGTGCGTCGCCAGGCGGACCGGCACCGGAGCAACCGCGCGCTGCTCACCGTCGTGGCGCCCGCCGTGCTGGTGGCCGTGATCATCGCCGCGATCGTCCTCGCCTTCTACGACACCGGATCCGGTGGGGAGGCCGCAGTGCCCAGCGGGCAACTGGCGTCGCCGGTGCCCCCGTCGGCCGTCGACGACTCCCCGGCCCCCCAGCGCGTGGTCCTCGCCCGCGCGGGCCTCGTGGAGGTCGTGCTGCCCGTGGCCGAGAAGCAGGTGACCGCCGTGCTGTTCCACGCCGTCGGCGAGCCGGGCGCGGTGAACATGGCCCCGGCGGCGGGCGTGTCGCACAACGTGGCGTCCGACGAGGGCGGCGCGCCCGGCACGTCGGGCGTCGACGTGGGCGCCCCGGCAGGCACCACGGTGTACAGCCCGGTTGACGGGGTGGTCACGGCGGTCATCCCGCATCGCATCGCGGGGCGTCCCGAGGGCCTCGAGATCGTCATCACCCCCGCTGGCGTGCCCGACGTCGCGGTGCGCGTGAACCACATCGAGCCTGGCCCCGACGGCATCGTGCCCCGGGTGGGCACGGCGGTGGGCGCGGGCCGCACCGTGATCGGCCGCGTGCGCGACCTCTCGCGCGTGGCCCGCTTCGAGATCGCCCGCTACACCAATGACGCCGGTAACAACGTGCAGGTGGAGCTCCTGCGCCAGGCCACCGGGCCGGGCGTCTAGTGGCCGGCTTCACCGCCCTGGTGGTGGGCGACGTCTTCGGGGGAGCGGGCATGCGCGCTGCCGAGGACGCCCTGCCGAAGCTGCGCGAGCAGCACCAGCCCGACATCGTGGTGGTGAACGCCGAGAACGCCGCCCATGGATCGGGCACCACGCCCAAGCAGGCCGAGGCGCTCATCAGGGCAGGCGCCGACGTGCTCACGGGGGGCAACCACACATTCCGGCGCCCCGAGTTCTTCAAGACCCTCGAGGAGGACCGCCGCGTGCTCCGGCCCGCCAACCTCAGCACGCGCGGTCCGGGCGGGGGCACCGTGGTGGTGGACGCCCGCGGGGGCTTCCGCGTGGGCGTGATCAACCTCATCGGGTCGGTGTTCATCGACGCCGCGCAGAGCCCGTTCGCCGTGGCCGACGACCTCGTCGACCGCATGCGGCGCGAGACCCCGCTGATCATCGTGGACATCCACGCCGAGGCCACCAGCGAGAAGATCGCCCTGGCGCGCCACCTCGACGGCCGGGTCACCGCGGTGCTCGGCACCCACACGCACGTGCCGACGGCCGACGAGAAGGTGCTCGCCGGCGGCACCGCCTACATCAGCGACATCGGCATGACCGGCCCGCACGACTCGGTGATCGGCGTGCGCGAGGAGCCGGTGCTGCGGAGGTTCCTCACCGGCATGCCCGCCAAGTGGGAGCCGGCCACGGGCGACGTGCGCGTGCAGGCCGTGCTGGTGCGGGCCGAGCCCGACGGCCGCGCCACGGCCATCGAGCGCATCGACCTGCCGGCCTAGCTCCGCGGCGCGCTCGCCCGCGGCTCGCGCGGCGCGTACTCCTCGATGCGCCGCAGCCACGGGATTCGCCGCACGGCCAGCAGTGCCGCGATGCCCACCACGACCACCACGGCGATGAGCAGCCACTGACCGGGGGTGGGGATGCCCACCTCGAAGAAGTCGCGCAGGAAGGGGATGTAGAGGCCGATGGTGAGCAGCACCACGAAGCCCGCCACCATTCCCCACACCCAGCGGCGCACGCGGTTGCGCTCCGGGCCGCGCTCGAGCTCCACCACCACGGCGAGCCCCAGCAGGGTGGCGGTGAGCACCGATGCGGTGCGCGCCTCGGACAGCGTGGCGGAGAACACGTCGCGGGCGAGCAGGTACGACGCCGTGATGGCCAGCGCGATCACCACGCCCGCGGGTATCGCGAAGGCCCCGAGGCTGCGCATGAAGCCCTCGCGGTGCACGGGCCCCTCGCTCTTCGCGAGCGCCAGGAAGAACGCCGGGATGCCGATGGTGAGCGACGAGGTGATGGACAGCTGCCGGGGCAGGAAGGGGAACGCCACGGGGATCAGCGCGAACGCCAGCAGGATGATCGCCGAGTACACCGACTTCGTGATGAACAGCTTGGCCACCCGGTGGGTGTTGCGGATGATCTGCCGACCGGCCTCGATGGCCTTCGGCAGGGTGGAGAAGGCATTGGTGAGCAGCACGAGGTCGGCAACGCCCTTGGCCATCTGGCTGCCGTTGCCCATGGCCACGGCGAGGCGGGCGTCCTTCAGGGCGAGGACGTCGTTGACGCCGTCCCCGATCATCGCCACGTAGCGCCCGTTGGCGGTCATGGCCTGCACGAGCGCGCGCTTCTGCTCGGGCGTGATGCGCCCGAACACCGCGGTGGTGCGCACGATCTCGCGCAGTGCCTCGGGGTCGTCCGGCAGGTCCGGCCCCTGGATGGCGTTCTCGGCGCCGGTCACCCCGCATGCGGCGGCCACCGCCTGCACCGTGCCCACCCCGTCGCCCGAGATCACCTTCACCTGCACGCCCTCGGCCTCGAGGAATCGCACGGTGTCGGGCGCATCGGGCCGCAGTGCCTCCTCCAGCACCACGGCGCCGGCGGCGTGCATGCCCGGCAGGTGGCCCATGCCGTCCTGCTGCTCGTCGAGCGGCGCGTCGGCGGTGGCCACCAGCAGCACGCGCCGCCTCTGGGCCTGTGCGTCGGCGATGGCCGACTGCAGCTCGGGCGGCACGTCCACGCCCACGCGCTCGAGGATCTCCGGCGCCCCCATCACGATCGTCCCGTGGCCGTCGAGCGTGACGCCGCTCCACTTGCGCGATGACGCGAACGGCACCTCGGCCGTGGGAACCATGGCATCGGCGGGCATGGCCGCGAGGATCGCCTCGGCCGTGGAGTTGCGCGACGCCGCGCTGGCGGCGAGCAGCCCGGCTGCCCGGCGCACCTCCTGCTCGTCGCGGCCCGGGGCCGCGAGCACGCCCGATACCTCGAGCCGGTTCTCGGTGAGGGTGCCGGTCTTGTCCACGCACACGGTGTCCACGCTCGCGAGGCTCTCGATGGCGTTGAGCTGCTGGGCGAGCGTGCCGAGGCGCGCGAGCCGCACGGCGGCGACCGCGAAGGTGAGGCTCGCGAGCAGCACGAGCCCTTCGGGCACCAGGGGCACGAGCGCGGCCACCACGCGCTGCACCGATGCCGCCGCGCCGCCGAAGTCGAGCCAGATCGTGGAGAGGATCATCAGCACCGCCAGCGGCACCAGCACCACGATGATGAAGCGCAGGATGCGGTTGATGTCCAGCTGCAGCGGCGAGAGCTGGGTGCGCGTGCCCTTGGCCTCTGCGGCGAGGCGCTCGGCGAACGAGTCGGCCCCCACGGCCGTGACGCGATAGGCGCCGCTCCCCACCACGCAGAAGGCGCCCGAGAGCACCTGGTCGCCGGCCTCCTTCGCCACGGCGTCCGATTCGCCGGTGAGCACGGATTCGTCGAGGCTCAGCGCGGTGGCGGTCACCAGCTCGCCGTCGGCCACCACCTGGTCGCCGGGCTCGAGCAGCACCACGTCACCCGGCACGATCTGGGCGATGGCCAGCTCCACCGGCTCGCCGTCGCGCAGCACGCGCCCGTGCGGCGCCACGAGGAGCGCCAGCCGGTCGAGGGCCCGCTTCGCGCGCGTCTCCTGGATGATCCCGATGGCCATGTTGGCCACGAGTACGCCCCCGAACAGCATGTCGCCCCACAGCCCGAACATCGCCAGCGGGATCAGCAGGATGATCAGGATGAGGTTGAACAGCGTGAAGGTGTTCGACCAGACGATGTCGGCGAACGACCTGCTGCTGCGCGGGCCCCGGCGCGGAGGATGCTCGGCCAGGTAGCGCTCGGCCTCGGCGGAGGTGAGCCCGAGGGTGGTGGGGGAGGCCGTGCTCACGCGGCGAGCCTAGACGGATGCCGGGGGCGTGCCCGGCACGGGGTCAGTCGTCGGCGAAGACGCGGGGCGCCGAGGCGAGCGAGAAGAGGATCCAGACGACTCCCAGCGCGAAGGGCAGGTACCCGACCTCGTGGCGGTCGATCCACCCGACGTAGGTCGTGATGATGCCCAGCAGGAACAACGTGGTGACGATCCAGATCGGGAGCTTCTTCACTGCGGCCTCTCGCGCGTTGAAAAGGGGGCCTTCGGGCCCGGCGGCACGTTACCGGTCAGGAAGGGTAGTCTCCCCGCCCGCCATGTCGGAACCCAGCAACGCACAGGTCACGGTAACAACGGACGAACGCCCCTCGGGCATCGTCGTCACGGTCGCGGGCGTCGTGGACGCCAGCACGCTTCCGGACGTCTCGTCCGTGCTCACCGACGCCCAGCGCGACGGGCGCACGGTGTACGTCGACCTCGCCGCCGTCACCTTCATGGACAGCCGGGGCCTCGGCGCGCTCATCGCCGCCAACGAGCGGTCCCGCGAGGGCGCGGCGGCCATCCGCCTGCACGCCCCCTCCGACGCCGTGCGGCGCCTGCTCACGATCTCCGGCGTCACGGCGGTGCTCATCGAGGCCGAGGAGCTCCCGCCCGCCTGACCCCTTGACGCCGGTGTTAGCGTCGGCGGAAAAGGAGGTTCCGGGATGAGCCGTGTCTACGAGGTCACGGGGATGACCTGTGACCACTGCCGCGTGGCGGTGGAGAACGAGGTCGGGGCGGTCCCCGGCGTGACGGCCGTGGCGGTGAACGTGGCAACGGGAACCGTGCTGGTGGAGGGCGACCCCGACGACCGCCTGGTGCGCGACGCCATCGTCGAGGCCGGGTACGAGGTTGCCTGAGCACGACCTGCTGATCGAGGGCATGACCTGCGCGGCGTGCGTATCGCGCGTGGAGAAGGCCCTCAACAAGGTTGACGGGGTCACCGCGTCGGTGAGCCTGGCCACCGAACGCGCCCACGTGGAGGCACCGCCGGGCGTGGACGATGCCGTGCTGGTGGATGCGGTGAGGAAGGCCGGCTATGACGCCGTGCCGGCGGCGGCCGCTCCCCCGGCCGACGGGGACGCCGCTTCCGCGGCCACCGATCGCCTGCGTCACCTGCTCATCGCGGCCGCGTGGCTCACGGTGCCGCTCATGCTGCTCTCGATGATCCCGCCGCTGCAGTTCCCCGGCTGGCAGTGGGTGTCGCTCGCCCTGGCCACCCCGGTGGTCTGGTGGTGCGGGTGGACCTTCCACGTCGGTGCCTGGCGGGCGCTCATGCACCGGTCGGCGTCGATGGACACCCTCATCTCCCTCGGCTCGGCGGTGGCCTGGGGCTGGTCGGTGGTCGCGCTGCTCTTCCTGGGGGCGGGCGAGATCGGCATGACCATGCACATGTCGTTCCTGCCCTCCGACTCGGGCGGGGCGGAGATCTACTTCGAGGTGGCCGCCGGCATCGTCACCCTGGTGCTGCTCGGGCGCTTCCTCGAGTCACGCGCCCGCCGCAGCGCGGGCCAGGCCATCCGCGCACTGCTCGCGCTGGCGCCGGACACGGCGGTGGTGCTGCGCGATGGCACCGAGCACGCGGTGCCCGCGGCGTCGGTGGCGGTGGGTGAGCTGGTGGTGGTGCGCCCCGGCGAGCGCATCGCGGTGGACGGCGAGGTGGAGGAGGGCGCCTCGGCGGTGGACAGGGCCCTGCTCACCGGCGAGAGCGTGCCCGTGGAGGTGGGGCCGGGCGACCCGGTGGAGGGCGGCGCGCTGAATGCCGGTGGGCGCATCGTGGTGCGGGCCACGCGCGTGGGGTCGGAGACCGCCGTGCACCGCGTGGCCCGGCTGGTGGAGGCCGCGCAGGCCGGCAAGGCGCCCGTGCAGCGGCTCGCCGACCGCGTGGCCGCGGTGTTCGTGCCGGTGGTGCTGCTCATCGCCCTCGGCACCCTCATCGGCTGGCTGGTCACCGGCCACGCCGCGGGCGAGGCCATGACGGCCGCGGTCGCGGTGCTGGTCATCTCATGCCCATGCGCCCTCGGCCTCGCCACGCCCGCGGCCCTCATGGTGGGCACGGGCCGCGGCGCGCAGCTGGGCATCCTCATCCGCGGCCCCGAGGTGCTCGAGAGCACCCGGCGGGTGACGGTGGCCGTGCTCGACAAGACCGGCACGCTCACCGAGGGCGTGATGAAGGTGGCGGGCGTCACGCCCGCGGCCGGGTGGGATGCGGACGAGGTGCTCGCCCTGGCCGGCGCTGCGGAGTCGGGAAGCGAGCATCCCATCGGGCGGGCCATCGCGGAGGCCGCCGCCGAGGCGCGCCCGCTGGCCGCGGCCGGTGGCTTCCGGGCTGCGGCGGGCGTGGGGGTGACCGCCGAGGTGGGCGGTCGCACCGTCACCGTGGGGCGCAGCGACGCGGTGCCGCCCGCCCTGTTGGCCGCCCGTGACGCCGCGCTGGCGGAGGGCCGCACGGTGGTGGCGGTCTCGGTGGACGGCGAGGGTGCCGGGGTGGTGGCCGTGAGCGACGTCATGCGGCCCGAGACGCCCCGGGCCATCGCGATGCTGCGTGACCTCGGGCTGCGCCCGATCATGCTCACGGGCGATGCCGCCGCCCCTGCCCGCGCCGTGGCCGCCGCCGCGGGCATCGATGAGGTGGTGAGCGACGTCATGCCCGAGGACAAGGAGCGCGTGGTGCGCGAGC
>CAIYRJ010000099.1 GCA_903928615.1 uncultured Actinomycetes bacterium
CGGGTTCAGCACGTGGCCCGACACCGAGAACAGCTTGGTGCCCGGGCTCTTCTCGTTGCCCATGGCGGCGTACCAGTTGGGCCCGCGGTGCATGATCGGCGGCAGCGACGCCAGCGTCTCCACGTTGTTGATGAGCGTGGGGCAGCCGTACAGCCCGGCCACGGCCGGGAACGGCGGCTTGAGGCGCGGCTGGCCGCGCTTGCCCTCGAGGCTCTCGAGCAGCGCGGTCTCCTCGCCGCAGATGTATGCGCCCGCCCCGCGGTACACGGTGATGTCGAACGGCTTGCCCGGCCCGAGGGCGTCGGGGCCGAGCCTGCCCGCGGCGCGGGCCTCGGCGATGGCGTCGTCCAGCACCCTGGCCTGGGTCACGTACTCGCCGCGGATGTAGATGTACGCGCGCTCGCACCCCACGGCGTACGAGGCGATGGTGATGCCCTCGATCAGCTGGAAGGGGTTGTGCTCGATGATCTCGCGGTCCTTGAAGGTGCCGGGCTCGCTCTCGTCGGCGTTGCACACCACGTAGGTGGGCTTGCCGGTGTCCTTGGGCAGGAACGACGCCTTGCGGCCCATGGGGAACCCGGCGCCGCCGCGGCCGCGAAGGCCCGAGCGGTGGAAGGCGTAGAGGGCGTCGTCGGGCGACAGCTCGAGGGTCTCCTTGAGCCCCAGGTAGCCACCGGCGCGCTCGTAGTCGGCGAGCGTGGTGAGGCGGTCACCGAACTCGCGGTGGCGGTACACGGCGTAGAGCTCGGGCACTAGCGGTCGTACCTCGTGGGAGCGGGCTCGGCGCGCAGGTCGTCGATGAGGCACGTGGCGTCGGCAGGCTCGAGCGGGCCGAGCTGCACGCCGGAGTCCACCTGCAGGCAGGGCGCGCGGTCGCATGCCCCGATGCACTGCACCTTGGCCAGGGTGAACATGCCGTCCGCCGTGGTGCCCTCGCCGTCCAGGCCCAGGTAGTCGGCGATGTGCTCGAACAGCTCGTCCGAGCCGCGCAGCATGCACGAGAGCGTCACGCACACGTTGATGCAGTAGCGCCCCACCTCGTCCATGTAGAGGCGGTCGTAGAAGGTGGCCACGCTCTCCACGTAGGCCTGCGAGAAGCCGGTGGCCTCGGCCACGGCGGCCAGCGCGGCGGGCGAGAGCCAGCCATCGGTGCCCTGCGCGTGGCGCAGCGCGGGAAGGATGAGCGACCGGGGGTCGGCGTACTCGTGGCGGATCGGCGCCAGGTACTCCTCGATGTCGGCGACGGTCATCGGTCGACACCCCCCATCACCGGGTCGAGGGTGGCGACGATCGCGATGAGGTCGGCCAGGTAGTTGCCCCGGCACAGCGGCGCGGTGGCCTGCAGGTTGACGAACGAGGGGTCGCGCATGTGCACGCGGTAGGGCTTGGGCCCGCCCTCGCTCACCACGTAGCAGCCCATCTCGCCGCGCGGGCTCTCGATGGGGGCGTAGGCCTCGCCGGCCGGCACCTTGAAGCCCTCGCTCACCAGCTTGAAGTGGTGGATGAGCGCCTCCATCGACCACGCGAGCTCCTCGCGCGGGGGCAGCACCACCTTGCGGTCGTCCGCGATGGTGGGGCCCTCGGGCAGGCCGTCGATCACCTGCTGCAGGATCCTCAGGCTCTCGCGCATCTCGCGCACGCGCACCAGGTAGCGCGCGTAGCAGTCGCCCTCGGTGGCGGTGGGCACCTCGAACTGGAAGTGCTCGTACCCCGAGTAGGGGTTGGTCTTGCGCAGGTCGTGCGGCACGCCGGCGGCGCGCAGCGTGGGGCCGGTCACGCCGAGGGCGATGAGCTCGTCGGCCGGCAGCACGCCCACGCCCTTCATGCGGTCCTTCCAGATGGGGTTGCCCGTGAGCAGCGCCTCGTACTCGTCGATGCGCCCGGGCATCTCGTCGATGAAGGCCTGCAGGCGCTCGATGAACCCGGGGGGAAGGTCCTGCGCGCAGCCGCCCACCTGGAAGTAGCGGTGGTTCATGCGCTCGCCCGAGACCATCTCGAAGAGGTCGAGCAGGTTGTCGCGCTCGCGGTAGCAGTAGAAGAACACGCTCATGGCGCCGAGCTCGAGGCCCGAGGTGCCCAGCCACACCAGGTGGCTCGCGATGCGGTTGAGCTCGGCCAGCAGCACGCGGATCCACTGGGCGCGCGCCGGCACCTCCATCTCGAGCAGCTTCTCCACCGACATCGTGTACGCCTTGATGTTGGCGAACGGCGCGAGGTAGTCCATGCGCGTGACGAGCGTGACCGACTGCCACCAGGTCTTGTTCTCGCACTGCTTCTCGATGCCGGTGTGGAGGTAGCCGATCACCGGCGTGACCTCCTTCACCACCTCCCCGTCGAGCTCCACGATGAGGCGCAGCACGCCGTGGGTGCTCGGGTGGTTGGGGCCCAGGTTGATGAGCAGCGGGGCGCGCACGCCGGGGCGGGTGTCGGCCAGCATCTCGTTGGCCAGGGTGCGCTCGGCGGCCTCCTGCGGCGTGTAGGCCTCCACGCTGGCGATCACCCGCTCGGTGGGGGTGAGCGCCCGCTGCTCGCGCAGGGCGGCAAGGGTGGCCTCGCGGCTCTCGGCGGCGAGCGGGAAGTTCTCGGTGCGCGGGTCGGTGGTGCTCATGGTCGTTGCAGGTCGCGGGGCCTAGACGGCGTCCGAGAACTGCACCTCCTCTCCGCCGATGGGGTAGTCGCGGCGCAGGGGGTGGCCCTCCCAGTCGAGGGGGTTGAGGATGCGGCACAGGTCGGGGTGGCCGTTGAAGCGCACGCCGAACTGGTCGTACACCTCGCGCTCCATCCAGTTGGCGCCGGGCCACACGGAGGTGACCGACTCGATCTGCGGGTCGAGCGCCCCGGCCCACGCGCGCAGCCGCACGCGGGCGCCGGTGGCAAGCGAGGTGAGCTGGTAGGCCATGCGGAAGCGCCCGGGCTCGTCGGGGAAGTCGGCGCAGGTCACGTCGCTCAGCAGCACGTACTGCGAGGGCCCGTCGCGAAGCGCGCGGCAGGCCTCGACGATGCGCTCCTTCTGCACCTCCACCGTGAGCTCGCCCACGTGCTCGAACTCCGCCACCACGGCGCCGGGCGAGGCCAGCTCGATCTGCGCGGACACGTCGCTCATGCGCGATCCCCGGGCGTGTCGGTGCTGGCGGTGGTGCCACCGGCGTCCTGCGCAGCGCTGGCGCTACGCGCCTCTGCTGCGGCGAGCGCCTCGGCCTCGGCTTCGGCCACCACGGGCTCCACCACGGGGGCATCTCCCACCTGCAGCACGTCGTGGCCGGCTGAGAGCTCGCGAAGGGCCTCGAGCTCGGCGGCGTGCTCCTTCTCCCACTCGGCGCGCTCGGCGCGGCGCTGGGCGATGAGCTCGGTCGAGGTGACCTGGCCGTTCACGCCGATCTTCTTGCGCAGGACGTCGATGCCCTCCATGAGGCCCTCGGGCCGCGGCGGGCAGCCGGGCACGTACACGTCGACCGGCAGGATCTTGTCGACGCCCTGCACCACGGCGTAGTTGTTGAACACGCCGCCGGTGCTGGCGCAGGCGCCCATGCTGATTACCCACTTGGGCTCGAGCATCTGGTCGTAGATGTGGCGCACCACCGGCGCCATCTTCTGCGTGAGCCGGCCGGCCACGATCATGAGGTCGCTCTGGCGCGGCGTGCCGCGGAAGTACTCGGCGCCGAAGCGGCCCATGTCCAGGCGCGGGCTGAGGGTGTGCATCATCTCGATCGAGCAGCAGGCCAGGCCGAAGGTGGCCGGCCAGATGGCCGAGGTCTGGGTCCAGGCGATGGCCTTCTCCACCGTCGTGGTGAGCAGGCCCTTGCTCACCTCGGCGGTGAGCGGGTCGCGAAGGTCCCAGTCGATCTGGTCGTCGGTGCGGGGCGCGCGGCGGATGGGCGCGCCGGGAGGCGGGATCAACGCCATTCGAGTGCCCTCTTCCTCCAGATGTATGCGAGCGCGGCCGTGAGGATGGCCATGAACACCACGAGCTCCACCACGGCGACCGCGCCGAAGTCCTGCAGCACCACGGCGAGCGGGTACAGGAAGGCCAGCTCGATGTCGAAGACGATGAAGAGCATGGCCGTGAGATAGAAGTCGATCGAGAACCGCTGCCGCACCGGCTGCACGGTGAGGATGCCGCTCTCGAACGGCAGCTCCTTCGTCGCGTTCGGGCGCTTGCGCCCGATGGTCGACAACGTGAACAGCGCCACGGCGACGCCGCCGCCGAGGATGATGTAGATCAGGAGTGGAAGCCAGGTGTACAGGTCCAAGTGGACCGGCCTCTCAGTGGTTGATGCAGTGCCCGGGAGGGGTGTACCACCGGGCGTTACAGAACCACCCTAACAACGGTCATGCACAAGCGCACCATAGTGCGGATTGCCTCATGGGAAGCGGGATCTCAAGGGTCCCCCAAGTGCCATTTGTGACATTCTCGTGACGAAAGCGCACAAGCCGCCAAAACCCCGGTGTCAGGCACGTAACCGAAGCGCTGGC
>CAIYRJ010000100.1 GCA_903928615.1 uncultured Actinomycetes bacterium
ACGGGGCGCGGGCACTCGGGGTGCACGATCACCCTCACGTCGGGGTGCGCGGCGCGGGCCTCCTCCACCTGTCGCACCGTGAACCCGGTGTGCACGTTGCAGAAGCCCTTCCAGAGCACGATCTCCGACGCCGCGAGGGCGTCGGGGGCGATGCCGCCGAGCTCGGCCTGGCGGGGGTCCCACACCACGGGGTCGGTGGGCTGCATGCCCAGCAGGCACGCGGTGTTGCGGCCCAGGTGCTCATCGGGGAAGAAGAAGACCATGTCGCCCTGCTCGCGGGCCCACCGGAAGGCGCGCTCGGCGTTGCCCGACGTGCACACCGCTCCGCCGTTGCGGCCGACGAAGGCCTTGAGGTCGGCGCCGGAGTTCATGTACGTGAGGGGCACGATGGTGCGGTCGGGGAACTGCGCGGTGATCTGAGCCCAGGCATCGTTCACCGTGAAGATGTCGGCGCACTCGGCCAGGTGGCAGCCCGCGCCGAGGTCGGGGAGCACCACCCGCTGGTGGGGCTGGCTCAGGATGTCCGCGGCCTCCGCCATGAAGTACACGCCGAGGAACACCACGAGGTCGGCCTTCGTGGCCTCGGCGCCGCGGCGGGCGAGCAGGAACGAGTCGCCCGTGATGTCGGCGAAGCGGATGACCTCGTGCTTCTGGTAGTGGTGGCCCAGGATCACCAGGCGATCGCCCAGGGCCTCCCGTGCCGCGGTGGCGCGGGCGATGAGCTCCGCCTCGGGGACCGTCTCCTCGGGCGCCGGGATGGCGCAGGTGGGGGCGATCGTGGTCACGCTACCTCCGTGAGGTCGATGGACGGCATCGCCGTCGGGGTGTCTCCGGCCCAGCACGTGCGCTGCGCCAGCGAGGGGTCCGGGTCGGGGAAGTCGGTGCGGAAGTGGGCGCCCCGGCTCTCCTCGCGCGCCAGCGCTGCGAGGGCCGTGAGGCGTGCGATGTCCAGCAGGCCGGCGGCCTCGGCGTCGGCAGGGCAGGGCAGGGCGTCGAGCGCGGCGATGGCCTGCGCGAGCCCGTCGGCATCGCGCTCCAGGCCGCAGCCCTGCCACATGATGCGCCCCACGGCATCGCGCACCGCCGCCCCGTCGGCCTCGCCGGCGATGAATGGCGTGGGCTCGGTGCGCGGGCCGGGCGCCGGCGCGCCACCACCGGCCGCCACGTCCTCGGCCGCGCGGCGCCCGAGGGCCGCCGCCTCGAGCAGGCCATTGGACGCCAGTCGGTTCGCCCCATGCAGGCCCGTGCAGGCGCACTCGCCCACGGCCCAGAGGCCGGGCACGGTGCTCCGCCCGCGCAGGTCGGTGAGCACCCCGCCCATGCCGTAGTGGGCAGCCGGGGTGACCGGCACCGGGTCGCGCGCGAGGTCGATGCCATGCGTGGCGCAGAGCGCCGCTACCTCGGGGAACCGGGCGTGGACGCGCTCGGGGTCGAGGTGGGCGAGGCTCATCACCACGTCGTGGCCGGTCTCGCGGGCGCGCCGGAACACGGCGCGCGCCACGACGTCGCGCGGCCCGAGGTCTCCCATCGGGTGCACGCCCGCCATCACGGAATCACCGTGGCAGTCGTAGAGCATGCCGCCCGCGCCGCGCACGGCCTCGCTCACCAGGGGGAGCGGGCTCGTGCCGGTGGCGAGCGCGGTGGGGTGGAACTGCACCATCTCCATGTCGGCCAGCGCCGCGCCCGCGCGCCGCGCGAGGGCCGGGCCATCGGCCGTGGCGCCGGCGGGGTTGGTGGTGCGCGCGAAGAGGTGACCCGAGCCGCCCGTCGCCAGCACCACCCGGTCACAGGCCAGCACCTCGCCCCCGGCCAGCAGCACGCCGCGGATGCCGCGGTCGTCCACGAGGAGGTCGTCCACCCGGCGGTGCTCGATCACGCCGATGCGCTCGTGGCGGCGCACCCGCAGCGCGAGGGCGTCGATCACGTGGCGCCCGGTGGCATCGCCGCCCACGTGCGCAACGCGGGGGAGGGAGTGGGCGCCCTCGCGGGCGAGGGCCAGGCGACCACGATCGCGGTCGAACGCCACGCCGAGCGCGACGAGGTCGGCGATCACGCCGGGGGCGTCGGCGCACACGGCATCCGCCGCCGCGGCATCCGCCAGGCCGGCGCCTGCCAGCAGCGTGTCGGCCGCGTGCGCCTGCACGGTGTCCCCGGGGCCGAGGGCGGCTGCGATGCCGCCCTGCGCCCAGCTCGTGCTGCCCTCGCCGAGCGCGCCCTTGGTCACGACGATCACGTCGCGGTGCGCGGCGATGCGCAGGGCCGCCGAGAGTCCGGCGAGGCCGGATCCCACGACCACCACGGGGTGGTGCGCTGTGATTTTACGTCGAACTGACGTCATTTCACGAATGATTTTACGTCAAACGGACGGACGCGCAAGCGCCTCTGGTCATTCCCGGCGACCCGGAACGCGACGGGGGCGGCTCATCGCCGCCCCCGTGCATGTCCAGACCTTCGGGATCCCCATCCCTAGACCAGCGCGGACTCCTCCACGCGCTTGGCGCGACCGATGGCCGCCTGGAGGCGGTCCCATGCGCGCTCCTCGGCGGCGAGGTAGTCGTCCATGCTCGAGAACACCCCGGCTCCGCGCGATACCGCGAGGTAGTCCGAGACGGCACGCTGGCGCATGCGGTCGAGCGCCGTGGCGGGTGCCGTGGTCTCGTCGGTAATCGCGTTCATCACATCTCCTCGGGGTCGACCCAAACAGTTGGGGGAGTAAGGCAGAAGCTGGACAACGATGCAAGGGGAACTGTCAAGGTTTGGCGTACATCGACGCGAACTTATTCCTTCCCTAATCCGCCCCACCGGCCTCCGGGCCGGGGTTGTCCGCATCGCGCGGGCGGCTCCGGCGGCAGCGCTCCGAGCAATAGCGCACCTCGTCCCAGTTGTCGGCCCACTTCTTGCGCCAGGCGAATGGGCGGCCGCACGTGGCGCAGGTCTTCGTCGGCAGGTCGCCCTTGCGCCGCATGCGGCCCACGGCTCAGGCCGCCACGCCGGACGATCGCCGGCCACCGGGGGAGAGCAGCTCGCGCGAGATGTCCTCGCGGTCCCAGAGGATCACCCCGGTGCTTGCCGCCAGCTCGAGGGCCGCCGGCGTGAAGGTGCTGTTGGTCACCACCATCGCCTGGTCGGTCCCGTAGTGCAGTCGAGCGGCCGCGGCCTGCTGCACGGCCGCCACGCCCACCGGCCGCGCCTGCCGCTTGGCCTGCACCACCACCTCGTCCACGGCGCCGTGCCCCAGCACGAGGTCGGCGCCGAAGTCGCCGGTCACGCGGGTGTGCCGCACGCGCCAGCCCGCCGCGCGGAAGAGGATCGCCAGCCAGTCCTCGAACTCCTCGCCGCTCATCTGATCGGCCGCGCCCAGCCCGCGCCGCCGTGCAAGGCCGTCACGGCTCCTGCGCGACCAGCTGCCGATCGCCAGCGCCAGGGTAACGGCCCCGCCCACCACCACGGCGACCACGGCGGGGGCGAAGAGGGCCAGCACCACCACCAGCACGCCGCCGGCGATCAGCCACGTGACCATCTCCATGCCCAGCCAGCGCGCCATGCGACCCATGGGCAGATGTTCGCGCACGCCCCGGCGTGACCTGCTCCCCCGTGCGTCTAGCGTTCGCGGTGTGGAGGTGACGCGCATTCACGACGGGCTGTGGCGGTGGTCGGTGCGGAGGGACGGCATCGAGCTCGCCTCCGCCTACCTCGAGCACGGCGAGGTGATGCTGCTCGTCGATCCGGTGCTGCCCGGGCCGGGGGACGACCTCTCGCGCTTCGAGCGCGCGATCGCGCGCGACCTCAAGCGGCTCGGCGGCCCCGCCCGGGTGCTGCTCACCCGCGCGGATGACCCGCGCGATGCCGAGGCCCTCGTGGCGATGACTGGCGGCAAGCGCTGGACCGCGGCGCAGGATGCACCCCCGGGCATCGAGGTTATGCCGGTCGGCCCAGGGGACGACGTCGCGTTCTGGTCGGTCGTGCACCGCGCCCTCATGCCGGGCCGTGCGCTCGTCGTGGACGGGCGCGCGCTCGTGGCGGCCCCCGGCGTTGACGCCGCGCCCATGCTCGCCCTCGACCCCGCGGTGATCATTCCCTCGGTGGGGGCGATGCCCGCCTAGGTGGATCAGCCGGTACGGTTCGCGCCGATGCCCGACCCCATGCCCCTCCTTGCCCAGATGGCCGCCCTCGCGGCCGCGCACCCGGACGCCCTGCGCGCGCCGGTGCGCGCGTTCGACATCGGCGGCGTGCCGTTCGACGCCGATGCCCGCCCGGCCATCATGGGGGTGGTCAACCTCTCGCGCGACTCCTGGTACCGCGAATCGGTGTCGCCCTCGCCCGAAGCTGCCATCGAGCGCGGGCGGGTGATCGCCGCCCAGGGCGCGACCATCATCGACATCGGCGCGGAGTCGACGATCCCCGGCGCCGAGCGGGTATCGCCCGAGCAGCAGCTGGCCGGCGTCCTGCCGGTCATCACGGCGCTGCGCGAGGACGGCATCGTGAGCTCGGTGGAGACCTACTCGCCCGATGTGGCGCGCGTGGCGCTGGCCGCGGGCGCGGGCGTGCTGAACCTCACGGGCGTCGAGCGCGAGGACGAGATGTACGCGGCCGCCGCCGAGCACGATGCCGCCGTGATCATGTGCTTCGTGCAGGGGGCCAACGTGCGCGAGGTGCAGGACCTCGTGCTGGGCGACGATCCGATCCCCGCCCTCATCGATCACTTCGGGCCGCGCCTGGAGCGCGCGCAGGAACTCGGCGTGGAGCGCCTGTTCGTGGATCCGGGCCTGGGCTTCTACTACGGCAACCTGCTGGACGGCGAGGCGCGCGTGCGCCATCAGGCCAAGGTGTTCCTCAACACCTTCCGCCTGCGCGTGCTCGGGTGGCCCGTGTGCCACGCCCTGCCGCACGCCTTCGACTTCTTCCGCGAGGAGGTCCGCACCGCCGAGTCGTTCTTCGCCGTGCTCGCGGCGATGGGTCGCACCGGGTTGTTCCGTACCCACGAGGTGCCCCGCGTGCGCGCGGTGCTCGACACCATGCAGGCCATCGAGGCGGGAGGCATCGGCGGGTCATGAGGACGGGGTCGCAGGGGGAGCAGGTGCTCGCGCGCCTCGACGCGCTCACCACCTGGCCGTACCGCCCGCAACTGCTGGTGGCCGTAGGCGCCGCGTGGTTCTTCGCGTTCTTCGACGTCGTGAACATCGGGTACGCGCTGCCCGTCATCTCGGAGCAGTTCGGCGTGTCGTCGTCGCAGGCCGCCATCGCGGTGACGCTCGGCCTCGTGGGCTACGTGGTGGGCTCGTTGCTCGATGGCCTCATCGCCGACCGCAAGGGCCGCACGCTCGCCCTCACCCTGTCGGTCATCGCCTTCTCGGTGGGCAGCATCATCGCCGCGCTCTCGCAGGACCTCACGTGGCTCTGCGTCGGGCGCTTCATCGCCGGAATGGGCATCGGTGCCGAGATCGCCGCCGCCACCGCGTACATCGGGGAGATCTCGCCATCCCGGCTTCGCGGGCGCGCGGGGGGCCTGGCGGCCGCGTGGGGCTACGTGGGCTTCGCGGTGGTGCCCTTCGTGTCGATGGCGCTGGTTCCCGCGTTCTCGTGGGGCTGGCGCGCGCTGTTCCTCATCGGCGCCGTCGGCGGGCTGATCATCCTGCCGCTTCGCCTGCACCTGCCCCGCTCGCCGCGCTGGCTCGTGGCGGTCGGGGAGGTGGACGAGGCCGACTCGGTGGTGACGGCCGCCGAGACGCGCGCACGCGAGAAGCCGAGCCGGCTGCGCGTGACGCAGGTGCCCATCGATCGCCCGCCGCCGGTGCGCAAGCGCCACGACTTCGTGGTGTTCGCCGCGCTGTTCGTGGGCGTGTGGTTCGCGTACTACATCGGCAACTACGGGTGGCTCACCCTGGCGCCCACCCTGCTCACCGACCAGGGCTTCTCGCTCACCACCAGCATCGCGTTCCTGTCGGTCACCGGCATCGGCTTCGTGGTGGGCGCCTTCACCGCGTTCGGCGTGGCCGAGCGCATCGAGCGCAAGACCTCGATCATCGCCGCGCTGGTGGTGTGGGCGGCCGCGCTCACGATCATCGGCCTCGTGCCGTCGGGCGGGGTGATCATGGCGTTCGGCTTCATCGCGTCCGCCACCATCGGCTTCGCCGTGCCGATCATGTACGTGTACACGGGCGAGCACTTCCACTCGGCCCAGCGCGCCCGCGGGGTCTCGATCTCCGATGGCACGGGCCACATCGGCGGCGCGATCGCGCCCTACGTGGTGCTTCCCGCCGCCGGCGTGTCGTTCGCGTGGGGCATGGGCATCATGGCCCTCACCGGCGTCGTCGCCGCGGTGCTCGTGATGTTCGGCCGGCGCCTCAACGGCGCCCCCGCCGACTAGGCGGCCACCGCCACCGCCACGCCCTCCTCGCCGCTCGGCGAGACGCACGCGACCACCTGCGCGAGCCCGGCGTCGCGCAGCATCTGGCCGAGGCCCGACGGATCGTGCCGGAACGACTCGAGCACGCGGATGGGCCGGCCGGCGGGCATGGTCACCGTGATCCCCTCGACGTCGGCGACCAGCGGATCGCGCGGCGTGACCTCTCCGACGATCGCCAGGGCATCCGGGGCGTCGTCCCACCGCATGGCGATGTCCCCGGCGCGGCCGAGGCCGATGTCCTCGAGCACCGCCATGAGCCACGCCCGGGTGGGCGGGTTGTCGTACTGGGCCATCACGTCATCGCGCGCGCCCGGCCGCTCCGGCAGGAGGTTGGCGCTCACCATGAGCACGTCGCCCGGGGCGAGCAGCGACAGGGCAGGGGTGAGCGAACCGGGCCCGAGCGTGGACACCACCCCGAAAAGGGTCACCACGCGGGATCCCGGCCGCCGGTCGCCGAGGATGGGGGAGAGGTCGCCGACGGCGGTGATGTCCACCGCCACGGCGTCGGTGCCGCCGACGCCCGGCACGGCGCCCATGGCGTCGGCGGCGGCGCTGACCAGCGGCACGCTCACGTCCACCGCGGTGGCCCGCACGTCCGCATGGCCCGCCGACACCAGCGCGCCCAGCAGGCGTCGCTCCTTCACGCCATCCCCGCAGGCGACCCCGATCACATGCACCGGGCCCGCGGGCACCGCGGCGATGGCCGCGCGCGCGGCGGCGTCATAGGCAGCCAGGCCGTCCTCCGCCTGGGCGGGCGAGTGCGCCGATGCCAGTGCGCGCCACATCGCGGCTGAGCGCTCGCCCACGTAGTGGAACCGATTGTCCACCCGGCCGGCCTCGAGCGCGGCGACCATGCCGGCCCGGTGGGCGGAGGGGGAGACGCTCTCGTCGATGCGCACGTCCGGCATGCCCCGATGCTACGGACTGCGGGCGGTCAGGCCTCGGCCGCCACCTTGCGGCTCTTGGCGGCCTTCGCCCGCTTCGTGGCGTCGAGGACCGTCTTGCGCATGCGCACGTCGTCGGGCGTCACCTCGACGCACTCGTCATCGCGCACCCACTCGAGCGCCTGCTCGAGAGAGAGCGTGCGCGGCGGCACCAGGCGCTCGAGCTCGTCGGCCGTGCTCGAGCGCATGTTGGTGAGCTTCTTCTCCTTGCAGATGTTCACATCGAGGTCATCGCCGCGGGAGTTCTCGCCCACGATCATGCCCTCGTACACCGCGTCGCCGGGCTCCACGAAGAGCACCCCGCGCTCCTGCAGGCCGAACATCGCGAAGGTGGTGACCACGCCGGTGCGATCGGCCACGAGGCTGCCGCGCGTGCGCGTGCGGATCTCGCCCTGCCAGGGCTGCCAGGAGTCGAACACCGAGTGCAGCAGGCCGGTGCCGCGGGTCTCGGTGAGGAACTCCGTGCGGAACCCCACGAGGCCGCGCGCGGGAACCAGGTAGTCGAGGCGGGTCCAGCCGGTGCCGTGGTTCACCACCTGCTCCATGCGTCCCTTTCGCAGGGCCAGCAGCTGGGTGACCACGCCCATCATGTCCTCGGGAACGTCGATGGTCACGCGCTCCATGGGCTCGTGGCGAACGCCGTCGATCTCGCGGATCAGCACCTCGGGCTTGCCCACCGTGAGCTCGAAGCCCTCGCGGCGCATGGTCTCCACCAGCACGGCCAACTGCAGCTCACCGCGCCCCTGCACCTCCCAGGCATCCGGGCGGTCGGTGGGCTGCACGCGCAGCGACACGTTGCCGATCAGTTCCTGGTCGAGGCGGTCCTTCAGCATGCGGGCCGTGAGCTTGGTTCCCTCGCGGCCCGCGAGGGCCGAGGTGTTGATGCCGATCGTGAGCCCCAGGCTGGGCTCGTCCACGGTGATCACGGGAAGCGGATTGGGGCGCTCGATGTCGGCGAGGGTCTCGCCGATGGTGATCTCCTCGATTCCGGCCACGGCGATGATGTCGCCCGGGCCGGCCTCGTCCACGGGCACGCGGTCGAGCTCCTTCGTGAGGAACAACTCGGCCACCTTCACCGACTGCACCGACCCGTCGGCCCGGCACCACGCCACCTGCTCGCCGCGACGGATCGTGCCCTCGTGCACGCGGCAGATGGCCAGGCGGCCCAGGTAGCTGTCGGCGGCCAGGTTGGTGACCAGCGCCTGCAGCGGGGCGCCCTCGGTGTACTCCGGTGCCGGCACGGTGTCGCGCAGCACGTCGAAGAGCACGGAGAGGTCGGCGTCCTGCGCGTCGGCGGAGAGCGACGCCGTGCCCGCCTTGGCGTTGGCGTACACGATGGGGAAGTCGATCTGGGCCTCATCTGCCCCCAGGTCCATGAAGAGCTCGTACACCTCGTCCACCACCTCGGCGGCGCGGGCATCGGGGCGGTCGATCTTGTTGATCACCAGCACCACCGGCAGGCGGGCCTCCAGTGCCTTGCGCAGCACGAAGCGCGTCTGGGGCAGTGGGCCCTCCGAGGCATCCACGAGCAGCAGCACGCCGTCCACCATGTAGAGGCCGCGCTCCACCTCGCCGCCGAAGTCGGCATGCCCCGGCGTGTCGATGATGTTGATCGTGACGTCACCGCGACGCACCGCGGTGTTCTTGGCGAGGATCGTGATGCCCTTCTCGCGCTCGAGGTCACCGGAGTCCATCACGCGGGTCTGGACGTCCTGGTTGTCGCGGAATGCGCCGCTCTGCCAGAGCATGGCGTCCACGAGGGTGGTCTTGCCGTGATCCACATGGGCCACGATCGCCACGTTTCTGAGGTCTTCCCGAGCAGGCACGGCGGCGCACACTAGCCCATGGCCCCGCCCCGGGCTGGCAACATCACGGCGTGGCCCCCACCGCAGAAGACGCGAACCCCTGGCGCGAGTCGCGCTGGCCGCCGCTCCTGGCCCTGTTGGTGGCCGCCGCACTCGAGGTGTCCCTGCCTGGCGACCTGATCCTCGGAGGCGGCTGGATCCGCTGGATCATCCCGGCGCTGGTCGTGATCCTCATCATCGTCTCGGCGGTGTCGCCGGTGGACGAGAGCGATCGCCGTCGGCGCCTGGGCATCACCCTCGCGGCGCTCGTCACGCTGGCGAACGCCGTGGCCATCGGCGAGCTGGTCTACGGCATCGTGGGCGCAGCCGGGTTCGAGGGGAAGTACCTCATCGTCGCGGCGCTGCAGGTGTGGTTCACCAACGTCATCATCTTCGGCATCTGGTTCTGGGAGATCGACGGCGGAGGCCCCCGGCACCGCGCCCAGGCCCCGCCCGGTCCGCATGAGCAACTGTTCGCCCAGTA
>CAIYRJ010000101.1 GCA_903928615.1 uncultured Actinomycetes bacterium
ACGTGGTGGGGACCGCCGCCCTTGAGCACGTCCACGTGCAGCGTCATGCGGGTGGAGTTGGCCAGCCCGCGCATGAACTCCGCCACGAGGTCGGTCTCGAAGCCACCCACCACGGCCGGCGCCAACGGCGCGTCGAACGACAGGTAGGGGCGACCCGAGAAGTCGAGCGCCACCTGCACCAGCACCTCATCCATGGGCACGAGGGCGCTGCCATAGCGCTCGATGCCGCTGCGGTCGCCGAGGGCCTCGTCGAGCGCCATGCCGAGCGTGATGCCGGTGTCCTCCACCGTGTGGTGGCTGCCGGTCTCGAGGTCACCCGTGGCGCTCACCGAGATGTCGATGAGCGAGTGGCGCGCGAGCAGCACGATCATGTGGTCGAAGAACCCGATGCCCGTGACGGCCTCGGCCACGCCGGTGCCGTCGAGGTCGACGCGGACCGCGATATCGGTCTCGCCGGTCGTCCGGCGAATGGTTGCTGTTCTGCTCATCTACGTGACCTGATCTCTGCCGATCGGCGGTGCTCCGGGAACCCCTCGGCGTCTGCCAGTGCCGCGAGGTGCGGCGTGAGCGCGTCGACGGCCTCTTGGGGAATGTCCACCAGGGACATGCGCCGCATGTACGTGGCGGGCCCCACGGCCGACGCGTGCCGCGCCGCCCCCCCGGTGGGAAGGATGTGATTGGACCCGGCAACGTAGTCGCCGAACGCCGTTGCGCCCAATGGCCCGAGGAACACGCAACCGGCGCGGCGTACGCCGCGGGCCACGTCCTCCGCGTCAGCGAGGGCGATCTGCAGGTGCTCGGGGGCAAATGCCTCCGCAAGCGCGATTGCATCGTCGCGCGACGCGCAGTCGACGATGGTGATGGTGCCCACGGGCGACCCGGCCTCGGCGAGGGCCGTCTCCACGCCATCGGCCACCCCGGTATCCCACGCGGCGAGGATCGACGGCGAGTCGGGTCCGTGCTCGGCCTGCGCCAGCAGGTCGGCCGCGATGGCGGCGGGGTCGGCCGAGTCGTCGGCCAGCACCACGAGCTCGCTCGGGCCGGCCACCGCGTCGATGCCCACGAGGCCGAACACCTGTCGCTTGGCCTCCTGCACCCACGGATTTCCCGGGCCGGTGATCACGTCCACCGGGTCGACGGTCTCGGTGCCGAAGGCCATCGCGCCGATCGCCGCGGCCCCTCCGGCGGCGATCACCTGGTCGACGCCGAGCATCTCCGCCGCCGCGAGCACCACGCGGTTGGGCAGGCCGTCCTCCCCGGGCGGGCTCGCCACCACGATGCGCTCCACGCCGGCCACCTGCGCGGGCACCACGCCCATGATCAGGCTCGAGGGGTATGCCGCGCGACCGCCGGGCGCGTACACGCCCGCCGCGGCCACCGGCACCGCGCGCCCCCGCACGACCTGGCCCGACGGCAGCACGGCTTCGGAATCGCCCGGACGACTCGCCTCGGCCACCAACCGCACCTGCTCCGCGGCGAAGGCGATGGCGTCCCGCAACGCGGGCTCGAGGCCATCGGCCGCCGCGCGCATCTCCTCGGGATCGACCACCGGCGAGGCGCCGCCGAAGCCGGGTGCGTCGAACCGGCGGATGGCGTCCACCACCGCAGCGTCTCCGCGTGCGCGAACATCGGCCAGCGACTCGGCCACGGCCTCCGCGGGACCATCTGCGGCGGCGGCGCGGAACGTCGGGGCCAGGGCCTCAGCACCCCCCGCGTCCATCCGGATGCGACGCACGCTCACGGCTGCAGCTCCTCGAAGCGCCGCACGAGGTCGTCCATCAGCGGCGCCTGCATCTTGTGGCTCACGCGGTTGGCGATGAGGCGGGCCGTCGAGGTGAAGATCTCCTCGCGCTCCACGAGCCCGTTCTCGCGCAGCGTGCGGCCTGTCGCCACGAGGTCGACGATGCCGTCGCTCAGCCCCACCAGGGGCGCGAGCTCCACCGAGCCGTTCACCTTGACGATGTCGGCCTTGCGCCCGGTCTCCTCGAAGAACCGCTCCGCGCAGTTGACGTACTTCGTGGCCACGCGCACCACGCCGAACCGCTCGATCGCCTCGGCGGTGGGGTCGTCGCCGTCGGGAGTGCACCAGGACATCCGACACCCGCCGAATCCCAGATCGGCCAGTTCGTAGACGTCCGGCTGGCGCTCGAGCAGCACATCGCGCCCCACGATGCCGAGGTCGGCGGCACCGCTCTCCACGTAGGTGGGCACGTCGCTCGGGCGCGTCGTGATGTAGGTGGGGCCATCGGGCACCTGCACGATGAGCCGGCGCCCGGCATCGCGCAGCGGATCCACCGGCAGGCCAACGCCGGCCATCGCCTCGAGGGAATCCTCGAAGAGCGCGCCGAGGGGCACGCAGATCCTCAGGTCCATGGCCCCTCCCCGAGGTCGGGCACGGCGACGTCCGCGCCGCCGATCACGTCGCGTGCGATCCATCCATCGCCATCCCGGCGCACCACGAACCGCCGGCCGTCGGCCAGCGCCACCGCCTCGGCATCCGCGGCGTCCGCGGGCAGGGCCACCACGGCGACACCCTGCGCGCGCAGCGCGGCGGCGGCCTCGATGAGCTCATCGCACCCGCCCACGAGCACGATGCCCGAATCAGGCTGCTCGGCAGCGCGGCCCACGGCGTGGTGCAGCAGGTCGAGCGCCACGGCCACGCCGACGGCCGGGCGTGCCCGACCGAACCTCGCGGCGAGCCCGTCATAGCGCCCCCCGACGGCAACCGGGGCCATCGCCCCTGCGGCATAGGCCTCGATGACCACGCCCGAGTAGTACGCCCAGTCGCGCACCACGCCCAGGTCGACCATCGGGGGCTCCACGCCGTGCAGCGCCACGAGGCGCAGCACCTCCTGCAGGCGCGCGCACTCGCCCGCGGCAGCCGGCACGGCCGCGGCCACGCGACCCAGCACCTCCCCGCCGCCACGAAGGGACGGCAGGTCGGCCAGCACGGCACCGGCCTCGCCGGTGGCGCCGGTGCCCGTCGCAGCGGCGCGCCAGTCGACGAGGCTACGGCCGCGGAGCGCCGCCCACATCGCGGCCTGCGCAGCGGCATCGGCCCCCACGCCCTCGATCACGGCAGACACCAGGGCCACGGAGCCGATCGCGATGCGTGCGTCGGGCACGCCCGCGGCCGCGAGGGCGATCGCCAGGGCGGCGATGACCTCGGCGTCCGCCTCGGGCCCGGCGAGGCCCACGAGCTCGATGCCGGCCTGCCTCTGCTCGGCGCCCTCGATCTTGCCGGGTGCCGGCGGCCGTACGGCCCGGGCGTTGTACGACACACGCACGGGGTCGGGCTGGTCGGCCATGCGGGTGGCCACGAGGCGCGCGATGGGAATCGTCAGGTCAGGGCGCAGCACGAGCACGCGCCCCTCGTCGTCGAAGAGGCGATAGGCGCGCCCCACGCCGTCCTCCTCGGCGCGGTCCAGCACGTCCGCGAGCTCGATGACGGGGGTCATCACCTCGCGGAAGCCGAACGACGCGAAGGCACCGGCGAGCGCATCCCCCAGGGCCCGGAGCTCCGCCGCCTCGACGGGCAGCACGTCACGGACCCCGGCCGGAAGTGGCACGGGATCGGTCATGGCCTAGTCGTCCACCCTCTCGATCCGCGCGCCCAGGGCGCGAAGCCGCTCGTCGATGCGCTCGTATCCGCGGTCGATCTGGCCGATGTTGCCGATGGTGGTCGTGCCCTTCGCGGCCAGCCCGGCGATGAGGATCGCCATGCCCGCGCGGATGTCCGGGCTCTCCACCCGCTCGCCGTACAGCTGCGCGGGACCGCTCACCACGGCCCGGTGCGGGTCGCACAGGATGATGCGTGCGCCCATGGCCACGAGCTTGTCCACGAAGAACAGGCGGTTCTCGAACATCTTCTCGAAGATCATCACCTCGCCCGTGGCCTGGGTGGCCACCGCCGTGGCGATCGAGGTGAGGTCGGCGGGGAACGCCGGCCACGGCCCGTCGTCGATCTTCGGGATCGCGCCTCCCTCGTCCTGCATAACCACCAGCGACTGGTCCGGGGGCACGCGCAGTGATCCGCCGTCCAGCCACTCCACGCGGATGCCCAGCCGCTCGAAGCCGAGCAGGATCATGCGCAGGTCGGCGGGCCGGGCCTCGGAGATGACCAGATCGGAGCCGGTGATCGCCGCGAGGCCGATGAACGAGGCGATCTCGATGTAGTCGGGGCCGATGCGGAAGCGCCCGCCGCCGAGGCGGTCGACGCCGTCGATGATGAGCCGGTTGGTGCCGATGCCATCGATGCGGGCGCCCAGGGTGACGAGGAACTCCGCGAGGTCTTGAACGTGCGGCTCGCAGGCGGCGTTGAGGATCGTCGTGCGCCCCTCGGCCAGCACGGCGGCCATGAGCACGTTCTCGGTCGCGGTGACGGACGCCTCATCGAGGAAGATCTCGGCACCGGTGAGCCCGTCCTGGCGCATCTCGTAGCCGCGATCCACCTGCTCCACGTCGGCGCCCA
>CAIYRJ010000102.1 GCA_903928615.1 uncultured Actinomycetes bacterium
CCGCCGCGGCGGGGTCACCATTGCTCACCGCCAGGAAGGCGGGCACGAGGGACCCATCGGGCGCGTGAAGCGGCATGTAGCGCTGGTGGCTCTGCATCGCCGTCACCAGGACGCGCTCGGGGAGGGCCAGATGCGTGTCGGCGATGCGCCCGGTGATGACGCTGGGCCACTCGACCAGGTGCACGACCTCCTCGATCTTGCCCGCGGGGTCATCCCACGTGGCACCCGCCGCCGTGGCGGCAGCGTCGAGCCCGGAGAGGATCGCCTCGCGGCGCTCGCGGTGGTCGGCGATCACGAATGACGCACGCAGCTCGTCGCGGTAGGAGTCGGCGCTCGTCACCTGCACCGGGCCGCCGAGGAACCTGTGCCCCATGCTCTGCCCGCCGCCGGGGATGCCCGCAACCTCGAAGGTGACGGTGTCGGCCCCGGCCTTCGCGGTGATCCAGCGCACCGGACGCGAGAAGCGCAGCCCCCTGCCGTCGCCCCACCGCATGGTCTTGCCGAAGCGCAGCCCCTCGAGCACGCGGCGGGCGATCTCGGGCACGAGGTCGACCAGGGGCGCGTCGTCGCCCTCCTTCTCGACCCAGACGAAGTCGCGCCCGGCATCCGGATCCTCGCGCACCACGAGGTCGGCGACATCAACGCCCTGCCCGCGGGCGAATCCCTCTGCGGCCTTGGTCGGCGCGCCGGACTCATCGAAGGCGGCCGAGGCCGCGGGGCCGCGCACCGACTTCGCCGCACCGCCCTGGCGCTCGGCCACGCCCTCCGCGAACACCGTGATGCGCCGGGGGGCCACCCACGCGATCGCCGGGCCCGCGGCCAGCTGCAGGTCGGCCAGCGCATCGTCCATGAGGCCCGGGGCCTGGGCGATGGCCTCGCGGCATGCGCTCGAGGGCAGCTCCTCGCAGCCGATCTCGATCAGCAGGTCAGGCATCGGCCTCCACCGCGCCCGTGGCGGCCAGCCAGGCCTCGGCGCATCGCGCCGCGAGGGCACGGACGCGCCAGATGTACGACCCGCGCTCGGTGACGCTGATCACCCCTCGGGCGTCGAGCAGGTTGAACGAGTGCGAGCACTTGAGCACCTGGTCGTACGCCGGGAGCACGAGGCCGGCGTCGAGGCAGCGGCCGCACTCGCGCTCGTGGTCCTCGAAGTGGCGGAACAGCGACTCGGTGTCGGCCACCTCGAAGTTGAACGCGCTCCACTGCCGCTCGTTCTCCTGGTAGACGTCCCCGTAGGTGACGCCCGGCGCCCATTCGAGGTCGTAGACCGATCGCACGCCCTGCAGGTACATGGCGATGCGCTCGAGCCCGTAGGTGAGCTCCACGGAGATCGGGGCGAGGTCCACGCCACCGGCCTGCTGGAAGTACGTGAACTGGGTGATCTCCATGCCGTCGAGCCAGATCTCCCACCCGAGGCCCCACGCACCGAGGGTCGGGCCCTCCCAGTCGTCCTCCACGAAGCGCACGTCGTGCACGGCCGGGTCGAGGCCGAGGGCTGTCAGGGAGCCCAGATACTGGTCCTGCACGTCGTCAGGCGATGGCTTGAGGATCACCTGGTACTGGAAGTAATGCTGCAGGCGGAACGGGTTCTCCCCGTAGCGGCCGTCGGTAGGGCGGATAGACGGCTCCACGTACGCCACGCGCCAGGGATCGGGGCCCAGGCTGCGGAGCAGCGTCGCGGGATTGAAGGTGCCCGCCCCGACTTCCGTGTGGTACGGGTGCATCAGCGAGCAGCCGCGCGACGCCCAGTACGCGTGCAGGTCGAGGATGATCTGCTGGAAGGACGGCGCAGGCGATGACACGGTCGCGCAGCATAGCCGTCACGTCCGGATCGGGCGTCTAGGGTCAGGGTCGCCAGCAGCCATGCACCGTCACCGCACCCCACCCGCACTCGTCGCCGGACTCCTCCTCGCGGTCCTCGCCGCGTCGGTCGCGGGTGGATGGTTCATCGCCTCGTCCACATCGGGCGAGCAGCCGACGGCCGCGGCGAAGGCCGACCCCGCCGAGCCGCCGTACGACGCCGGGGACCCGACCGACGGCCCGCCGGCCGAGGTGGCACCGGCTGCCGCGCCGCCCGCGCAGGGCCCATCTGCCGCGCCTGCGACGGGTCCGGCGCCCCCCGCCGATGCGACGCCGCCGCCCTCGCCCGGCCCCACCACCCCTGAGCCCGGGCCGCCGCCATCACCCGAGCCGGCCCCGAAGCCCAGCCCCGACCCGACGCCAACCCCCGTGCCGGAGCCGGCACCGACACCGGCGCCTGCGCCAACCCCGGCCCCGGACCCCGGCCCCTCGCTGGCCCCGTACCAGCCGCCGCCCGCCATCGGCATCGCCGCCGAGGCCCTGCCCGCGGAAGGCCGCGCGTGGTCGATGCTCACCGCCGCACGCCGTGCGGCGCCGCAGGGCTCGCGCGAGCGGGCCGACCTCGACTGGATCATCTCCTTCGCCCGCACTGCGGCTGCGCCGGGGCGCCCGGAGGGACGCAGGGCCACGGCGCGCCGGGCGCTGCGCGCCAATGCCTGGTGGTACGCGCGCAGGGGGTCACCCGACGAGCGGGTGATCGCGCGCGACCCCGACGGGGTGATCCTCACGTACAAGCGCGGGCATGGGTTCATGGTGAATCCGGTGGCCACCATCGGCCGGTGGCGAGGGCTCAACGAGTTGTGGAGCGCGGCGCAGCTCGCCGAGTCGGTGCTGCCGATGCTCGCCGAGCGCACGCACGACGGCCGGGAGTGGGCCGCCCTCGAGTACTTCGACGTCCCCGGTGATCGCACGGCCGTGCGCCCGGGGGTTTCGGGAATGGGCCAGGCGCGGGCCGTGAGCCTGTTCGCGAATGCCTGGTCGGAGACCGGGGACGCGCGCTTCCTCGCCGCTGCCGACCGGGTGCTGCGCTCATTCCAGGTGCCGGTGGATGAGGGGGGCGTGCGGGCGATGGTTCCCGACCCCGCGGGCGGAGCAGCGGGGGCATGGTTCCCCGAGCGCGCGTACCCCGGCCGCCCGGCATGGACGGGCGCGGCGCTGAACGGGTTCATGGTCACCCTCATCGAGCTCCGCCGCGCAGCCGCGGCCCTGCAGCGCGACGCGCCGGCCCCGATGGAGGCCGCGGCATCCACCACGCCCCCGGCCGATGCCGCTTCGACCACCCCCGCATCCACCACGCCTGCGAACACCGGCACCACGCCGGGCGGGGCCGCGCCTGCCCCGGGGCCCGACGCCAGCGGCACGTCGGCGCTGGCCACGACGCTCGCCAACCAGGGAGTGCGCTCACTGGTGCGATTCCTGCCGGTGCACGACTCGGGCGACTGGTCGTACTACGGACTGCTCACGCCCGGCAAGCCATGGCGGTCGTACCTCGCCGACCTCAACTACCACTGCTACCACGTGTCACTGCTCCGCACGCTCGACCGGCTGTATCCCGCCGAGGGCCTGTCCCGCACGGCCAACCGATGGCAGGGGTACGTGGACGCACGCGGCGCGCAGTGCCCCGCGCGGTAGGTCGTCGCGCGTCGGGTACGCTTGCCGCTCACCCGAGAAGGAGCCAACGATGCCCGACCTGCCACCGCCCGCCGACACCTCCAAGAGCTACACCGCCATCTTCGACACGTCGGCCGGTGAGATCCGCTGCGAGCTGTTCGCCGCCGACTCCCCCCAGACCGTGGGCAACTTCGTCGGGCTTGCAGAGGCCGGCTACTACGACGGCCTGGTGTTCCACCGCGTCATCGAGGACTTCATGATCCAGGGCGGCTGCCCGAAGGGCGTTGGCACCGGCGGCCCCGGCTACTCGTTCCAGGACGAGATCAACGACCGCAAGCTCGTGCGCGGCAGCCTCGCGATGGCCAACGCCGGCCCGAACACCAACGGCTCGCAGTTCTTCATCGTCACCGCCGACTCCACCCCGTGGCTCGACGGGCACCACACCAACTTCGGGCAGGTCGTCGGAGGCCAGGACGTCGTGGAGGCCATCGGCACGACGGCCACGGGCGCGAACGACCGACCGGTCGAGGAGCAGCGCATCAACTCCGTCCGCATCGAAGTCGCCTAGCACGAAAAATCGTCCTGCGCCATCTTTCGCGACGCCGGTCGTCGCATCTAGGATGGCGAGCGAATCGACCCCCACCGGAGACCGATGACGACCTCACTCACGCAACTCGCGGAACTCATCGACCATGGCGAGTTCCGCATTCTCCTGCAGCGCGGCCAGGACGTCGGCTTCCTCTCGATCGAGGACGTCGCCGAGATGCTGGACCAGCTCGGCGTCGATGCCGGCCTCGCGGAGGACATCTACCAGCAGCTCGACGAGGCGGGGATCGAGCTGCTCGAGCCCGCCGAGGCGGCGAGCCGCACGGCCGACCTTGCAGAGCAGGCCGACAGGCCCCGCAGGCCCGCCACGGTGGAGCAGACCACCGACGCGCTCCAGCTCTTCCTGAAGGACATCGGCCGCGTGCCGCTGCTCACGGCCGCGCAGGAGGTGGACCTCGCCAAGCGCATCGAGGCCGGCGACCAGACCGCCAAGACGCAGATGGTCGAGGCCAACCTTCGCCTCGTCGTGTCGATCGCCAAGGGGTATCGCGGTCGCGGGCTGCCGTTCCTCGACCTCATCCAGGAGGGCACCCTCGGCCTCGTGCGCGCGGTCGAGAAGTTCGACTGGCGCCGCGGGTTCAAGTTCTCCACGTACGCCACGTGGTGGATCCGCCAGGCCGTCACGCGCGCGCTCGCCGACAAGGGTCGCACCATCCGCATCCCGGTGCACGTCGTCGAGAAGCTCAACCAGATCAGCCGCGCCGAGCGCACGCTGGTCGGCCAGCTGGGGCGCGAGCCCACCGCCGAGGAGATCGGCGCCGTCGCCGGCCTCCCGGCCGCCGAGGTGGAGGACATCCTTCGCAGCGCGCAGCCGATCGTGTCGCTCGAGAAGCCCGTGGGCGAGGACGAGGAGTCGGAGTTCGGACGGTTCCTGGCCGACGAGACGAGCATTGCCCCGGAGGTCGCCGCGGAGCAGGTGCTGCGCGACGAGGCCCTGAGGGACGTCCTCGACCAGCTCTCGTACCGCGAGCGCCGGGTGCTTGAGCTGCGCTACGGGCTGGGCGGCGAGAAGCC
>CAIYRJ010000103.1 GCA_903928615.1 uncultured Actinomycetes bacterium
GCGGGAGTTCCCCGACACCGCCGACGCCCTTGCCAAGTACCGCATAAACCCGGGCAACGTGGGCCGAGGTGCTCGCCATGACGCCAACTTCGCCACGATGATCGAGGCCGCGATCGACCATGGGAAGCCGGTGCGCGTGGGCGTGAACGCCGGATCGCTCGACCCCGAGCTGCTGGACGGGCTGATGGAGGAGAACGCCCGGCGGCCGGATCCGGCATCGGCCGACGACGTGCTGCGGGAGGCCATGGTGATGAGCGCTCTCTCCTCGGCCGAGGCCGCGGAGGAGATCGGCCTGCCCCACGACCGCATCATCATCTCGTGCAAGGTGAGTCGCCTGCCGGACATGGTGGCCGTGTACCGGTCGCTCGCGGCGCGCTGCGACTACCCGCTGCACCTCGGCCTCACCGAGGCCGGCATGGGCGCCAAGGGCATCATCGCCACCACGGCCGCGCTCTCGGTGCTGCTCGAGGAGGGCATCGGCGACACCATCCGCGCCAGCCTCACGCCCGAGCCGGGCGGGGACCGCACCATCGAGGTGCGCACCTGCCTGGACATCCTGCAGAGCCTCGGGCTGCGCTCGTTCCGGCCGGAGGTCACGGCATGCCCCGGGTGCGGACGCACGACCTCCTCGGTGTTCCAGGAGCTGGCGCAGGCGATCCAGGCGCACCTCGACGAGCGCATGCCGGCATGGCGCACGGAGCGCCCCGGGGTGGTCGACATGAAGGTGGCCGTGATGGGGTGCATCGTCAACGGGCCCGGCGAGAGCCGCGCCGCCGACATCGGCATCAGCCTCCCCGGAACGGGCGAGGAGCCGCGTGCCCCGGTGTACGTGGATGGCGAGAAGGTGGCCACCCTCGAGGGCCCCACGCTCGCGGAGGACTTCATCGCCATGGTCGAGGAGTACGTCGAGGCGCACTACGCCCCCGTGGGGGCGCGCGCATGAGCGACGGCACGGGCGACGGCGCCTGGCGCATGCCGGCATCCCCGTACCGCGGGTCGTGGAGGCTCGCGGGGCGCTTCTGGCCGACGGTGCGCGACGACCCCGCGGATGCCGAGGCCGTGAGCCACAAGCTGTCGGTGCGGGCCGGCCTGGTGCGCCAGCTGGCGGCCGGGCTCTACACGGTCACGCCGATGGGCCTCAGGGTCATCCAGAGGGTGGAGGCCATCATCCGCGAGGAGATGAACTTCATCGGCGCGCAGGAGCTGCTCATGCCCGTCATGCACCCCGCCGAGATCTGGGAGGCCACTGGCCGCTACGGGCTGTCCGAGCAGTTCCGCCTCGAGGACCGCGGTGGACGCAAGATGGTGCTGGGCATGACGCACGAGGAGATCGTCACCTGGCACGCGGCCCGGGAGCTGCGCTCGTATCGCGACCTGCCGCAGAGCTGGTACCAGATCCAGACCAAGCTCCGCGACGAGCCCCGCCCGAAGAGCGGCATGCTGCGGGTGCGCGAGTTCACGATGAAGGACTCCTACTCGTTCGACGCCGACGAGGCGGGCCTCGAGAAGTCGTACGAGGCCCACTCTGCGGCCTACGCGCGCATCTTCGACCGATCCGGCCTGCTCTGGTACCGGGTCGAGAGCGATGTGGGGATGATGGGCGGCAGCGGAGCGCACGAGTACATGGCGCCGAGCCCATCCGGCGAGGACGTCGTGGCCCGTACGGCCTCCGGCTCATACGCCGCCAACGTGGAGCTGGCGGTGTCGGTGGCGCGCGAGCCCGATTTCGGAGATGCCCCGGGAGCGCTGGAGGAGTTCGCGACGCCGGGCATCGGCAGCATCGACGAGCTCGCGGAGTTCACGGGCCAGCACCCGGCGACCCTCGCCAAGAGCGTGGTGCTCGTGGCCGACTCCGGGCCCGTGCTGGCGATCGTGCGCGGCGAGCACCAGGTGCACGAGAAGAAGATCGCGCACATCATCGGCGAGCACCGGGCCGCGCACCCCGAGGAGATCCGTGAGTGGTTCGGGGCCGACCCCGGATCACTCGGGCCGATCGGCGTGAGCGACCAGGTGCGCATCGTCGCCGACTCCACCCTCGAGACCGGGCACTACGTCACCGGCGCGAACCGCGATGGGTTCCACCTGCGCGGCGTGGTCCTGAGGCGCGACTTCCAGGCGGAGACCGCCGACATCCGCACCGTGATCGAGGGCGAGGAGTCGGTGGACGGCCAGGGGCCGATCGAGCTCGTGCCGGTGATCGAGATCGGCAACATCTTCAAGCTCGGGACGAAGTACTCCGAGCCGCTCGGCGCCACCTACCTGGACGAGAACGGCCAGGAGCAGGTGATCATCATGGGGTCCTACGGCATCGGCCCGGCGCGCGTGGCCATGGCGGCGATCGAGCAGGGGCACGACGAGAACGGGATCATCTGGCCCACGGGCATCGCGCCCTTCGACGTGCACATCGTGCTCATCGGCGATTCCGACAGCCCCCAGGGCGAGTACGCCGGGATGCTCTGGGGAGAGCTCTCCGATCTCGGCCTCGAGGTGCTGCTCGACGATCGCCCCGAGCTGCGCCCCGGAGAGAAGTTCGCCGAGGCCGACCTGCTGGGCTGCCCGGTGCGGGTGACGGTGGGGAAGAGGACCCTGCCCGACGGCCCGCTCGAGGTGATGGTGCGTCGGACGGGCGAGAAGTCGGAGATCGCACTCGACGGCGCCGCCGAGGCCATCCGGGCCCTCTGGGCCGGCCTCGCGGCGGGCTGAGGGCCAGTACCCCCGTGCTAGTGTCCGCGGCGCTTCGGGGCGTGGCGCAGTCTGGTAGCGCACCCGGCTGGGGGCCGGGCGGTCGGAGGTTCAAATCCTCTCGCCCCGACTATTCGGAGCAGGCATGAGCACGGGTCTCAAGCGTCGCCTGCGGTGGCTTCCCAACGCCATCACCATCGCCCGGCTGGCCTGCCTGCCGGTGCTGCTCGTGTGGTGCGCGACGGCGGACGGGCCCTCGTTCCCCCTGGGGATCTTCTTCGGCGCGGTGGCCATCACCGACCTCATCGACGGCCGCCTCGCGGCCATCCTCGACGCCCGCACCCCGCTCGGGCGCATCCTCGACCCTCTGGCCGACCGCCTTCTGATGGTGGTGGGGCTCATCGGGCTGCTGCTCCTCGCACGCTTCCCATGGCCGGCGCCGACCATCATCCTCCTGCGAGATGTGGCCTCGATCGCCGGCTTCGCGTGGCTTGCCCGTCGGGGAATCCTCATGGAGA
>CAIYRJ010000104.1 GCA_903928615.1 uncultured Actinomycetes bacterium
AGCCGAGGGGCCCGCCGAGCTGGTGGTGCAGCCCGACCGCCGGGCGGCCATCGCCGAGGCCATCGCCCTCGCGGCACCCGGCGACGTGGTGCTCATCGCCGGCAAGGGCCATGAGTCGGGGCAGGAGGCCCAGGGCGTGGTGACCCCCTTCGACGACCGCGACGTGGCCCGCGAGGTGCTCGGCGGGCAGAGGGCCGCATGAGGGCATCCGTCGCCGAGATGATCGCCTGGTCGGGCGCGGCGCAGGTTGCCGGGCCTGAGGGCGGCGCGTGTGACGGCGCCACGGCAGACAGCCGCGAGGTAGCAGCCGGCCAGCTGTTCGTGGGCGTGCCGGGCGAGAACGTCGATGGTGGCCTGCATGCCGCGCAGGCAATCGCTGACGGCGCCGGGGCCGTGCTCATCTCGGAGGACGCCTGGGCGAGCATCGGCGGCGACCTGGGCGACGCGGACGCCGCGGTGCTGGTGCACGCCGACCCGGTGAAGGCCCTCGGCCTCATCGGGCGCGGGGCGCTCGCGCGCCTCGGCGCCAAGGTGGTGGGCGTCACGGGCTCGTACGGCAAGACGTCCACGAAGGACTCCATCGTGGCGGTGCTGCGCGCGGCCGGCGTGCGCGCCGAGGGAACCCCCGGCAACCGCAACACCGAGGTGGGGGTGCCGCTGAGCATCCTCGGCCTGCCGGAGGACACCGCGGTGGCGGTGATCGAGATGGGCATGCGCGGCACCGGGCAGATCGCCGAGCTCGCCGCGCTCGCCCCGCCCGACGTCGCGGTGATCACCGCGATTGGCCCCGTGCACCTGGAGCTGCTCGGAACCGTGGAGGCCATCGCCGCCGCCAAGGCGGAGATCCTCGGCGGGCTCCCCGCCGACGGCGTGGCCGTGGTGCCGGCCGACGAGCCGCTGCTCGAGGGTCACATCGCCGCGCTGCCCGCGGGGGTCGCGGTGCGCACGTTCGGCGACGAGCCAGCCATCGCGGTGTCGGCGGGCGATCTCAAGGCCTGGGAGCAGCGCAACATCGCCGCGGCCGTGGAGGCCGCGATCGCCCTCGGCATGGCGCCGCAGCCGGGCGCGCAGGTGGTGCTCGAGCGCTCGGCCATGCGCGGCATCGAGCACCCGCTGCCGGGCGGCGGCACGCTCATCGAGGATTGCTACAACGCCAACCCGCCGGCGATGGCCGCCGCGCTGGCCGATCTGTGCCGGCGTCCCGGACGCCACGTGGCCGTGCTCGCCGACATGCTCGAGCTCGGTCCCGACGAGGCGGCCTTCCACCGCGGGGTGGGGGAGCGCGCACGCGACCTGGGGGTCGACCTGCTCGTGGCCGTGGGCCCCCGGGCGGCGTCGTACCCGGAGGGCGCCGAGGGCGTGGAGGCCGTCACCTTCGCCGACACCGACGCCGCGGTGCAGGGGGTGCCGGCCCTTATCGCGCCCGGCGACGTGGTGCTGGTGAAGGGCTCGCGCGGCATGGCCATGGAGCGCGTGGCCCGGGCGATCGCCGGGGGCGCGTAGCCGATGCCGCGCATCCTCATCGCCGCCATCGGCGCCGCCATGCTGCTGATGTTCCTCGGGCCGAGGGTCATCCGCTGGCTGCGCGACCACGACGTGGGGCAGTTCATCCGGCCGCAGGGGGAGATCCCCGACGCCCACGCCGAAAAGCAGGGCACGCCCACCATGGGCGGCCTGCTCATCATCGTGGCGATGACGGTGCCGTTCCTCATTCTCTCCTCGCGCAGCACGGCGGCGATGCTCGTGCTCTTCACCACCCTCGCCTGCGGTGCTATCGGCTTCGTCGACGACTGGATGAAGATCGTCAAGAAGCGATCCCTCGGCCTCTCGGGCCGCTGGAAGATGCTCGGGCTCGTGGTGATCGCCGTGGCGCTCGCGGTGCTGGCCGTGCGGGTGGTGGGCGTGCCCACCACCATCGACTTCCACGTGGTGGCCTACTCGCTCGAGATCGGGCCCATCGCGTTCGGCGTGGTGGTGTTCCTGGTGCTGGCCGGGGCCACCAACGCCGTCAACCTCACGGACGGCCTCGACGGGCTTGCCGCGGGCACGATGGCCATCGCGCTGCTGGCCTACGTCGGGATGACCTTCGTGGTCACCGGGCAGCGCGACCTGGCGATCCTCGCCGCGTGCCTCATGGGCGCCTGCGTGGGGTTCCTCTGGTTCAACTCCTACCCGGCCTCCATCTTCATGGGCGACACCGGGTCGTTCGCGCTGGGCGGCGCCATCGCGGCGCTCGCGGTGATGACCAAGACCGAGGTGCTGCTCATCTTCATCGGCGGCGTTTTCGTCATCGAGGCGCTGTCCGTGATGATCCAGGTGCTGGTGTTCAAGCGCACGCGCCGCCGGGTGTTCCTCATGGCACCCGTGCACCACCACTTCGAGATGGCCGGCTGGAGCGAGACCAAGATCATCGTGCGGTTCTGGCTCATCGCCCTGGTCTTCGCGGGGATCGGCTTCACGCTGTTCTTCCGCACGCTGCCCACGTGAGCGCCCTGCCGCAGCCCGGGCGCGCGCTCGTGGTGGGGCTCGCGAAGTCCGGCCGCGCGGCGGCGGTGCTGCTGCGCGACCTGGGGTGGCATGTGGTGGCGGTCGACTCCGCCCCGGTTGATGCGCCCGACCTGGTCGCGGCCGGCATCGAGGTGCGCGCCCCGAGCGATGAGCCCGTGCCGGCCGACCTGGTGGTGCGCAGCCCGGGCGTTCCGCGCGAGTTCGCCCCGCTGGCCGCCGCGTATGCCGACGGCACGCCGGTGTGGAGCGAGATCGAGCTGGCATCGCGCGCCATGTCCAACCCGATCATGGGCGTCACCGGCACCAACGGGAAGACCACCACCACCGAGCTGCTGGCGCACCTGCTGCGCGAGGGCGGCCTCGACGCGGTGGCCTGCGGCAACGTGGGCACGCCCATGGCGTCGCTGGTGGGGGAGCTGTCGGGCAACACCTGGCTGGTGGCCGAGTGCTCGTCGTTCCAGCTCGAGGACATCCCCACGTTCCGGCCGCACGCGGCCGTGCTGCTCAACGTGACCCCCGACCACATGGACCGCTACCCCGACTTCGCGGCCTACCGGCAGGCGAAGCTCAACCTGTTCGCGCACCAGGGGCCGGACGACCTGGCCATCCTGCCTGCGGGTATGGATTCGACCGGCGCGGCGCCCACCCGGCGCGTGGTGGCCACCGGTGCGCCGGGGCCTGACGCCGTGTCATGGGCCGAGGGGGGATTGCACGTGCAGGGGCTCGGCCTGGTGGCGGCCTGGACCGATATTCCCCTGCTCGGAGCGCACAATCGCGAGAACGTCATGGCGGCGGCGGCCATGGCGGCGCACGCCGGCCTGGGCGCGCAGGAGATCGCCCGCGGACTCGCGACGTTCCCCGGCGTTCCGCATCGGCTCGAGGTGGTGGGCACGGCCGACGGGGTCACGTTCGTGAACGATTCGAAGGCCACCAACCCCGCGGCGGCCATCGCCGCGCTCGACGCCTATCCCCAGCGCGTGCGCCTGATCGCGGGGGGAAGCAGCAAGGGCACGCCGTTCGACGACCTGGCACGCGCGGCGCAGGGCGCGGTGGTGCACGCCTACCTCATCGGCGAGACGGGCCCGGACCTCGCGAGCGCGCTCGAGGCCGAGCGGGTGGAATCGACCCTGCTGCCCGACCTGCCGACGGCCGTGTCACGGGCGGCGGCGGACGCGTCGGCGGGGGATGTCGTGCTGCTCGCGCCGGCATGCGCATCATTCGATCAGTTCTCGGGATACGAGCACCGCGGCGAGGTGTTCCGCGAGTCGGCGCGGGAGGCCGGCGCGCGGTAGGGAACGGCGCGCGCGCGGCGAAACAATCCCCGTGCCGCCCGCGCCCTCTGACAGCCGCCGTCGCACCGCCTCGCCGACAAAGCGCCGGGCGGGCGGCGACGTGGCACCCGAGGCGGTGCTCTCGCTGGCCATCCTGGTGCTCGTGTGCATCGGCGTGGTGATGGTGTACTCGGCGTCCAGCGCGAGCGCGCTGCTCTCCGACGAGAACCCGTCGGGCACGCTCATGCGCCAGGGCATCTTCGCGGTGCTGGCGCTGGTGGCGTTCGCGGTGTGCGCCCGGGTGAACACGGCGTTCATCCTGCGGCTGGGCAAGCCGGCCGTGCTGCTCTCGCTCGGCCTTCTCGTGGTGGTGCTCATCCCGGGCTTCGGCATCGAGGCCAACGGCGCCCGCAGCTGGATCGGCCTCGGTCCGGTGCAGATGCAGCCGTCCGAGCTCGCCAAGCTCGCGCTCATCGTGTGGCTCGCCGCCTACCTCGCGCGCAACATCGATCGCATCGACACCTGGGATGGCCTGAAGATCCCGATCGGGCTCATGGTGGCGATGGGCGTGCTGCTCATGCTCGAGCCCGACCTCGGCACCACCGCGGTGATGCTCGGCACGGGATTCCTCATGCTGGTCATCGCCGGCGTGCCGGGTCGCATCCTGCTCATGCTCGCGGGCGGTGCGGCGGTGGCCACCGCGGCGCTCGTGGCCATCGCGCCCTATCGCATGGCCCGCTTCACGTCGTTCCTCGACCCCTGGTCGGATCCCGAGGGCAACGGGTTCCAGGTGACCCAGGCCCAGCTGGCGCTCGGCAGCGGCGGGGTGGATGGCGTGGGCCTCGGCAACGGCCTGCAGAAGGTGAACTACCTGCCCGAGGCGCACACCGACATGATCATGGCCACCATCGGCGAGGAGCTGGGGCTCGTGGGCGTGGTGGGCGTCATCGCCCTGCTCGGGGCCGTCATCTGGAGCGGCTACCGTATTGCCGTGGCGGCACCCGATCGGCGGCTGAGGTTCCTGGCCGGCGGGCTCGTGTCGCTCATCAGCATCCAGGCGATCGTCAACCTGGGCGCGGTGCTCGGCCTCCTTCCCGTGACCGGCGTGCCGCTGCCCTTCGTGAGCTATGGGGGAAGCAGCCTCGTCGTCCTCACCGCAGCCAGCGGGATCCTCGTGGGAATCAGCCGGCGATCGCGCGGGCGACGACTCTCGGCCGTCCCCGACGCCCCTGCGCGTGGTGATCGCGGCCGGGGGGACCGCCGGGCACATCATGCCGGCGCTCGCGCTGGCTGAGGAGCTTCGCGACCGCGGGCATGAGGTGAGCTTCGTCGGAGTGGGCGGCCGCGCCGGATCGGGCATCCCCGAGCGCAACGGCTACCCCGAGGACCACGTGCCGCTGCGCGGGTTCGAGCGACGGCTGTCGATCAGGAACCTCTGGCGCGCGATGCTGGCGGTGCTGGCCGTGCCGCGCATGATGGGCGTGCTGCGCCGGCGCAAGGCCAACGTGGTGGTGGGGGGCGGGGGATACATGGCCGGCCCCGCGGCCATCGCCGGTCGCCTCACGCGCCGGCGCGTGGTGCTCATGGAGGCCGACTCCCGCCTGGGGCTGGCCAACCGCCTCGCGGCGCCGTTCGCCAAGCGCGTGGCGCTGGCGTTCCCCGTGGCCGGGCGCCGCGGGCGCAAGTACATGGTCACCGGGCGGCCGGTGAGCCGCGCGGTGCGCGAGGCCACCCGCGAGGGCGGACGCCAGAAGCTCGGCATCGACCCCTCGGGCACCTGCGTGCTGATCGCGGGCGGCAGCCAGGGCGCGCAGTCCATCAACGACGCCGCCATCAGCGCGTTCTGCCCCACGCCGCCATTCCAGGTGGTGCACGTGGCCGGTGAGCGCAACGAGGCCGACGTGCGCGCGCGCGTTGAGGCCGCCGGGTGCGGGCCCCGCTACCACGTGTACGGCTTCCTCGACGACTTCCCCCAGGCCATCGCGGCCGCCGACCTGGTCATCTCGCGGTCCGGGGGGTCGGTGTTCGAGCTGGCCGCGGTGGGCC
>CAIYRJ010000105.1 GCA_903928615.1 uncultured Actinomycetes bacterium
GGTCCGGACGGATCGGGCGAGGCCATGGTCGTGCTGGCCCGGCTCGACAAGGGCTACCAGGTGCTGGGCGCCGACCTCGACGTGGCCGGCGTGCGGAAGTCGGTGGCCGCCTAGGCACCGCCGGCGCGGGTCATGCGGCGCACCACGCGCTTCATCGCGGCATCCTGGGCGCGCAGGGGGAGGCCGCCGATCAGCCAGATGGGCCGCGCCATTCCGCCGACGATCGGCTTGAGCGGCGGGCGCCGCTTCTCGATGAGGCGCTGCACCAACTCGGCCACCCGCTCGGGCTGCACCTTGGCCTTGTCGGCCTCCTTGCGCATCATCACGAGGCCGCCCTCGACGAAGGCGTGCTGGTCCGGGTACGGCCCGCCCTCGGGCACGCTCGAGGCGTCCTGCTTGGCCTCCAGCGGCGTGGCGATTGCCGCGGCGCGGATGCATGACACCCGCACGCCGTGCGGCGCGATCTCGCGGCGCAGCTGGTCGGCCCACGACTCGAGGGCGGCCTTTGATGCCGCGTAGCCGCCGTTGAACGGCATCACCGTGCGGGCCATCAGCGCGCTGTTGATCACCAGGGTGCCGTGCGCCGCGCGCAGCAGGGGCAGGTGCGCCTGGATCGCCCGCACCGCGCCCAGGTAGTTCACCTCCATCATGCGCGCGAGGGTGTCCACGGGGCAGCCCTCGGCCGTCACATCACCCTGCATGTTCGCGATACCGGCGTTGCTGAACATGGCATCCAGCGCCCCGCCGGTGATGTCGCCCACCCGGGCCGCGAGCTCCGCCACCTCTTCGTCGGACGTGACGTCGCAGATGACGGGAATCAGCATGTCCGGCGCGGCGGCATCGGCGCGCAGGGCATCGCCGTCGGCCTCGTGGCGGATGGTGCCGATCACGCGGTATCCGGCGTCGTTCAGGTGGAGGGCCGTCGCGCGGCCGATGCCGCTCGACGCGCCGGTGATGAGGACGGTGCGGGATGTGCTCATGCGCGCGATGCTACGCGGGGCGCTGGCATAGTTGAGTGGTGCCAGAGCGCCGCCGTCAGCCCCCGGGCGTCGTCACCCTCGCCCTCGTCGAGATGTGGGAGCGGTTCTCCTACTACGGCATGGTGGCGTTGCTCGTGCTGTTCCTCATCGAGCCCGAGTCGTCCGGGTTCCCGCCGGGACCCGGCGAGGGGTTCAGCGAGGCCGACGCCGCAGCGCTGTTCGGCGTCTACTCGGCGCTGGTGCTGGCCGCGCCGCTGCTGGGCGGGTGGCTGGGTGACCGCCTCGTCGGTCCGCGGCGCGCGTTCGTGGCCGGCGGCGTGCTCATCGCCCTCGGGCACTTCGTGCTGCTCGCCCCGGGCATCGCCTTCTTCTGGCTCGGCCTGCTCGTGATCGCCGCCGGAACCGGGCTGCTCAAGCCCAACATCTCCACCACGCTCGGCCTGCTGTACGACGCCGACGACCCCCGGCGCGACGGCGGCTTCTCTCTCTTCTACTTCGGCATCAACGTCGGGGCGTTCGCGGCGCCGATCATCTGCGGCTGGATCGCCACCACATACTCGTACCGGCTGGCGTTCTCGGTGGCGGGCATCGGGATGGTGCTGGGGCTCATCCAGTACGCCATCGGGCGGCGCAGGCTCGGCGATGCGGGGCGGGCCGTGCCGCAGCCGGCCACGTCCGACCAGCGGCGCATGGCGGGGCTGGTGACAGCCGGGGCGCTGCTGGTGATCGCCGCGGTGTTCGCGGTGGCCATCGGGTTCCTGGGCTTCACCGCGGCGGTGGTGTCCGCGGTGGTCACCGTGATGGTGGCGCTCGTGGCCGTGGTCGCCTTCTGGGCGCTGCTCCGCCGCACGAAGGCCTCGCCGGTGGAGCACCGTCACCTGAAGGCGTTCCTCCTGCTGTTCATCGCCAGCGTCACCTACTTCGTGCTGTCGTCGCAGGCCGGCTCCACGATCACCGAGTTCACCCAGGACTGGGTGCAGCGGGGCATCGGGTCGTTCACCATGCCCACGAGCTGGCTGCTGTCCATCAACCCCATCCTCGTGGTGATCTTCGCCCCGGTGTTCGCGGTGCTGTGGACGTGGCTCGGCCGGCGCGCCCCCACAACGCCCATCAAGGCCGTGATCGGCATCGTGGGGGTGGGCATCAGCTTCCTCATCCTCGCCGCCCCCGGTTTCGCCGCGCAGGACGGCCGCTCGTCGGCGCTCGGCTGGGTGCTGCTCACCTTCCTCGTGCTCACCTGGGCGGAGCTCTTCATCGTGCCCATCGCGCTCTCCACCACCACCGAGATCTCGCCGCCGGGGCTCACCGGCCAGCTGCTCGGCCTCTGGTACCTGGCCGCCGCCCTGGGCGGCGCGCTGGGCGGCCAGACGGCCCGCCTGGTGGAGCCTCTGGGCTTCGGAGGGTTCTTCCTGGTCTCGGGCGCGGTGGTGATCGTCATCGGCGTGGCATTCCTCGCCCTCCGCCGCCGCTGGTCGGAGTGGCTCGCGCCGTTCCGCTGAGGGGCGCTGATAGCCTCGCCCGCGACGGGACGTGGCGCAGCTTGGTAGCGCACCTGCTTTGGGAGCAGGGGGTCGCGGGTTCAAATCCCGCCGTCCCGATGGGTCTGGCCGGTCGGGGGACGCGCCGGCTTTAAGCGTGAGCGGGCGCCATGCGATGGCAGGTGACACAGTTGATCGCACTTCCGGCGCGCCCCGTGTCCGGGCCCCTCGAAAGGACACCGTGCGCATACCCGAAGCCCTTGCCCCGTCGGCGCTCGTGGCGGCGGCGACCACGCTCATGCTCTCGGCGCCCGCGCTCGGCAGCACGTGGACGCCGCAGTTGCCGACGAGCCCCGGAGGCACTTTTCAGGCGCATCCGATCTACGGTGCGGTTGCGGCGCTCAAGGCGGATGGGTCCGTCATCACCTGGGGCCGTTCCGCCCCGGGTGGGGATTCCTCCGGCGTCTCAGCCCGCCTCTCCTCGGGCGTCAGCCAGCTCTTCTCCTCCACCGAGGCCTTCGCTGCGCTGAAATCGGATGGCTCCGTGGTTGCCTGGGGGCAACCAACTCGCGGCGGTGATGCGTCCTCGGTGGCGGCGCAACTGACGTCGGGCGTGGTGGACATCTCATCCACGCGTAGCGCGTTCGCGGCCCTCAAGGGCGATGGTTCGGTAGTGGTGTGGGGCACCAACGGGGGCAACCCCGGGTGCAGCGCCAGTGGGTCGTGCACCCCCGCGCCGTCTGGCTCGCTCGCCGGGGGCGTGACGGAGGTGTTCGCGAACGACAGTGCGTTCGCCGCGCTCAAGGCGGGGGGCGCACTGGTGACCTGGGGGTGGCCGTCGGAGGGAGGGGA
>CAIYRJ010000106.1 GCA_903928615.1 uncultured Actinomycetes bacterium
CACGGGCGGGCCGACCACCGACAGCAGCGTGGCCACCACGAACACCAGCGCGGTGATGACCGCCGTGATGATGGCCCGCGCCTTCCCGCGCAGCCACGAGCGATGCGGGCGCTCGAAGGCGTCATCGAGCCCGTCGGTGATGGACCCGGCCACGTTGCCCGCGAGCCAGAGCCCGATGAGCAGACCCAGCACGAGGAAGGTGATCGACTGGCCGGTGCTCGACGAGGCCGACTGCAGCAGCTCATCGAGGAAGTCGGCCAGTTGATCGGGGATCGTCCCGCGCGCCCTGTCGATGAGCGAGGCATACGCGGACGGGCTCGCCACCAGGCCGAAGACCGAGATGAGCACGAAGGCGAAGGGGATGGAGGCCAGGAAGGCCACGTAGGCGAACTGGCTCGCCCGCGCCATCTGCGAGTGCCGCATCACCCGGTCGGTGACCGCCTTCGTGAGCCCCCAGAGGCCCCCGAGCGCGCTCATCGATCCGTGCGGGGCGGGCGCCTAGCGGCTCTGCGAGAGCAGCACCGCGAGGTCGGCATACGAGAGCCCCTCGGCGGTCGGCGGCAGCCCCAGGTCGTGCTCGAGCGCGGTGGCCAGTGCGCGAGCGCGCGACAGCACGCTGTCGTGCACAGGCTGCCCGGGCGCGGCATCGGCGATGCGCTTGGCCTCGTTCCTCAACTGGTTGAGGTCGGCGGCCGGCGAGTTGAAGGTGGGGCGGCTTCCCGGCGACCAGCTGGCGCCGCCGGCGTCGTCTCCCCCGGCCTCGGTGGTGACGCCTTCCGGGGCCTCGGTGGTCTCTGCGTTCTCGGTGCTCACGTCGCGCACGATAGCGCGTGCGAGGCCGTCAGCGGTCGCTTCGGGGCGCTGCCTCGGGCCGCGGGGCCGCGCGGTCCATCAACGCCTGCTGGCTCGAGAAGGGGTCCTCCCCCGGTGCCGGGGCGACCCGCTGCCACGAGCGATCGGGGTTCAGGCGCCACGCGCTCGCGGTGTCGGCCAGCATCACGTCCACGATCGACACGAGCTCGTCGGCCACGACCTCATCGTCCACCCGCGCCACGAGCTCCACGCGGTCGTCGAGGTTGCGGGCCATGAGGTCGGCCGAGCCGGTGAACACCCGGCGCTCGTCGCCGCTGCTGAACACGAAGATGCGCGAGTGCTCGAGGAACCTCCCCACCACCGACGTGACGCGGATGTTCTCGCTCACGCCGGGGATTCCCGGCAGGAACCCGCAGATGCCACGCACGCAGATCTCCACGGGCACGCCGGCGCACGAGGCGCGGAACAGCGCGCGGATGATTCGTCCGTCGATCATCGAGTTGAGCTTCATGCGGATATGGCCGGGCTGGCCCTGCCCGTGCCGGGCGGTGACGCGGTCGATCTCGTCGACCAGCGCATCGCGCAGGTGCTCGGGCGCCACCAGCGACTGCCGGTAGCGCGGCGGACGCGCGAATCCCGTGAGGTAGTTGAAGAGGTCGGCCACATCGTCCACCACGTCCTCACGACAGGTGAACAGGCCCACATCGGTGTAGAGCCGCGCGGTCGTGGGGTGGTAGTTGCCGGTGCCGATGTGCGCGTAGCGTCGCAGGCGGTTGCCCTCGCGGCGCACCACCAGGCAGAGCTTGGCGTGCGTCTTGAGGCCGGGAAGGCCGTACACCACGTGCACGCCCGCGCGCTCGAGGGCCTTGGCCCACCGGATGTTCTGCTCCTCGTCGAACCGCGCCTTGAGCTCCACGAGGCACACGGTGCCCTTGCCGCGCTCCGCCGCGCGGATGAGCGCGGGCACGATGGGCGTGTCGCCGCTGGTGCGGTAGAGGGTCTGCTCGATGGTGACCACGTCGGGGTCGTCGGCGGCCTCCTGCACGAAGCGCGCGACGCTGGCCTCGAACGAGTCGTACGGGTGATGCACGAGGATGTCCCCGCGGCGGATCTCGGTGAACATGCCGCCCTCGTCTCCGCCGCCCGTGAGCCGCGCGGGCACGCGGGGCTCCCACGGCCCGTACTTGAGGTCGGGGCGGTCGAGGGCGGCCACCTGGGAGAGCGCTGTGAGGTCGAGCAGGCTCGAGACCGGATACACCTCGTCGTCGGTGACGCCCAGGCCCTCCTTGATCTCCTCGAGCAACGTGCTGCTGCTGCGGGCCTCCACCTCGAGGCGCACCGGGCCGCCGAAGCGGCGGCGGCGCAGCTCGCGCTCCACGGCGTTGAGCAGGTCATCGGCCTCGTCGGAGATCGAGAAGTCGGCGTCGCGTGTGACGCGGAACAGCACCCGGCGCGTGATCTCCATGCCCGGGAACACGTCGCCCAGGTTCGTGGCGATCACCTGCTCCACCGGCACCAGCAGCTCGCCGGCGCGCACGAACCGCGGCAG
>CAIYRJ010000107.1 GCA_903928615.1 uncultured Actinomycetes bacterium
CGCGGTCCTCGCCGACGGCCGCCGAGACCTCCTCGGGGTGCTCCACCATCGCCCGCGCGATGCGGGCGACCATCTCGGTGGCGCTCTCCTCGCTCACCCGCGCTCGCGGACGATCGAGATGAGCTTCTTCACCGCGGGCGTCGGCTGCGCGCCGTTGCCGATCCAGTGGTCGGCACGGGCCAGGTCGACCTCGACGATCGACGGGTCGGTCTGCGGGTTGTACCGGCCGATGGTCTCGATGTTGCGGCCATCGCGCGGCGAGCGCGAGTCGCTCACGACGACGCGGTAGATGGGGTTCTTCTTGCTGCCCACGCGGGCGAGGCGGATCTTGACCACTGTGCTCCCAGTCGGATTCGGTGTCAGGCGCCGAGCATGGACGGTAGTCCGCCCTTGCCCATGCGCTTCATGAGCTTCTGCATCTGCTTGAACTGCGCCAGGAGCTGGTTGACCTCCTGGACCGTGGTGCCACTTCCCTCTGCGATTCGGCGCCGCCGGCTTCCATTGATGATGTCCGGACGGGCCCGCTCGGACAAGGTCATGCTGGAGATGATGGCCTCGACGCGATCGATGCGCCGCTCGTCGATCTCGACGTCCTTCATCTTCGACTGCTGCCCGAGCCCGGGAATCATGCCCATCAACTGCCCGATGGGGCCCATCTTCCGCACCTGGCGCAGCTGGTCGAGGAAGTCGTCGAGGGTGAGGTTGCCCCCGCGCATCTTCTCCTCGATGCGCTTGGCGTCGTCGGCATCGACGTTCTGCTGGGCCTTCTCGATGAGGCTGAGCACGTCGCCCATTCCAAGGATGCGCGACGCCATGCGGTCGGGGTGGAAGGCCTCGAGGGCATCCACTTTCTCGCCGGTTCCCACGAAAAGGATGGGCTTGCCGGTGACCGCCCGCACCGACAGCGCGGCGCCACCACGGGCGTCGCCGTCGAGCTTGCTGAGGATCACCCCGTCGAACTGCACGGCGTCCTGGAAGGCCACGGCAACGTCAACCGCCGTCTGGCCGGTCATGGCATCCACCACGAGGATCACCGACGTGGGCTTGACCGCCTTCCGGATGGCCACGAGCTCATCCATCATCTCGGCGTCGATGCTGAGCCGGCCCGCGGTGTCCACGAGCACCACGTCGCGGCCGGTGCGCTTGGCGGCGGCGATGCCGTCCTTCGCCACCTTCACCGGGTCGGTGGCGCCATCCTCGCGGTGCACGGGCACGTCGATCTGCTCGCCCAGCACCGCCAGTTGCTCCATGGCCGCCGGCCGGCGCACGTCGCAGGCAACCATGAGCGGCGCGCGGCCCTCGGCGGCCAGCATGCGCGCCAGCTTGGCCGTGTGGGTGGTCTTGCCCGATCCCTGCAGGCCCGCCATGAGGATGACCGTGGGCGGAGTGGGCGACATCGCCAGGCTCACGTTGGTGCCGCCCATGAGGCGCGTGAGCTCCTCGTTGACGATCTTCACCACCTGCTGGTCGGGCGTGATCGACGACATCACCTCGTCGCCCGTGGCCCGCTCCTTGATGGCGGTGGTGAGCTGCTTCACCACGGGCAGGCTCACGTCGGCCTCGAGCAGCGACAGGCGGATGGCGCGCATCGCCTTGTCGATGTCGGCCTCGGTGAGCTTCCCCCGGCCCTTCAGGCCGGAGAAGACCCCCTGCAGCTTGTCGGTGAGTGCGTCGAACACGGCCGCGGAGGTTATCGCGCTACGCGTTTCCGCCCGAGGCGGGCGAGAAGATGGCCTCCGCGAAGGCCTGCGCGTCGAAGGGCTGCAGGTCGTCGATGCCCTCCCCCACGCCCATCAGCGTGACGGGGATCCCGAGCTCGCGCTCGATGGCGAGCACGATGCCCCCGCGGGCCACGCCGTCGAACTTGGTGAGCACCAGCCCCGACACGGGCACGGCCTCCGAGAACAGCTGGGCCTGTGACAGGCCGTTCTGCCCCGTGGTGGAGTCGATGACCAGCAGCACGTGGTGCGGCGCGCCCTCCATGGCCTTGCCGGTGACCCCGTGCACCTTGCGGAGCTCCTCCATGAGGTTGTGCTGGGTCTGCAGGCGCCCCGCGGTGTCGATGATCACCACGTCGGCGCCCCGCGCCTGGCCCGCGGCCACGGCGTCGAAGGCCACGGCACCGGGATCGGCGCCCTGCCCCTGCTTCACGATGTCCACGCCCGCGCGGTCGGCCCACACCGAGAGCTGTTCCACGGCGGCCGCCCGGAAGGTGTCGCCCGCGCCGATGACCACCTTCTGCCCCAGCTCGGTGAGCCGGTTCGCGAGCTTGCCGATCGTGGTGGTCTTCCCGCTGCCGTTCACGCCGACGACCAGGATGACCGTGGGGCCATCACCCAGCGCGATGCGGGGCGCCTCGGGCGCCAGTCGGCGGGTGATCTCGGCCGTGAGTGCATTCCCGAGCGACTCACCGGAGGTGATTCGGCCCTCCGCCGCCTGCTCGCGCAGGGCGTCCACGATGTCGGTGGTGGCCGCCATGCCGCAGTCGGCCATGATCAGGGCCTCCTCCAGGTCGTCCCAGAGGTCATCCGTGACCATCTTCGACTGGTAGATGCCAGCCAGCTGCGGCGAGATGGCCTGCGACTGGCTGGATGCGATGCTCTCGCGCAGGCGGCGGAACAGCCCGCGGCGCGACGGCTCGGGCCGGTCCTCCTCCGGCTCGGGAGCGGCCAGCCCGAAGAGCTCGGCGAACGCGCCGAGTGCCCCCTCGGCCGACCCGTCGGTCATCCGGCCTGCGCGGAAGGTGCCTCGGGCGCGCGCACCTCGGCCAGCTGCCGGCGCACCCATGGGCGCGCCGGGCCCTCCGCGTCGCGGTCGAGGCGACGGGCGACCACCTGCGACACGCCCGAGCGACCCATGGTGACGCCGAAGAGCGTGTCGGCCACCTCGACGGTGGGCTGCTGGTGCGTGATGAGGATGACCTGGCGCTCGCCCGCCAGGCGCCGGAGCACGCCGAGGAACCGCC
>CAIYRJ010000108.1 GCA_903928615.1 uncultured Actinomycetes bacterium
ACCGCCAGCACCTTGCCGGTCTTGGGCTCGATCGCCACCACCGCGCCCTTGCGGCCCGACAGCAGCGCCTCGGCGGTCTTCTGCACGCGGGTGTCGAGCGTGAGGCGGATGTCCGCGCCGTCCTTGGTCTCCTCGCGCAGGCGGTCGAGGATCGCCCCGGTGCCGTAGCTGCCCGCGAGGTAGCGGTTGTACTGCTGCTCGAGCCCCGTGGCCCCCTGCTGGGGCGTGGCGTAGCCCACGAGCTGGCTGGCCAGCGTGCCCTGCGGGTAGTAGCGCCGGTAGTACTTCTTGCCCTTCTCGCGGTAGGCCACGCTCTCGGCCAGCACGATCTTGTCGGCCGAGATGATGCGCCCGCGATCGACGAGCCGCTGCTTCTCCATCTTGTAGGGGTTGTCGGCGCGCTCATCGAGGCCGCCGGCCGCCACCACCTGCCAGTAGCCCAGCATCACCACGAGCAGGGCAAACGCCGAGGCAAGTGCGATGTAGAGGGTGCGGATGGACTTGTTCACGTGGCGGGAACCCCCCGCACGGCCTCCACGAGGCCCTGGCGCGATCTGTTGCTGATGACCAGCAGGATCGCCGCGATGCCGAAGTTGACCACCACGCTCGAACCGCCGTAGGACATGAAGGGCAGCGTCACTCCCGTGAGGGGCACGAGCCGCACGACCCCCCCGATGATGATGAAGGCCTGCAGCCCCACCACCGCCGTGAGCCCGCCGGCGAGCAGCTTCGAGAAGCCGTCGCGGGCAGCTGTGGCGATGGCGAAGCCGCGTGCCATGAGGAGCACGTAGAGAAGCATGACCCCGATGGCCCCGACGTAACCGAGGTCATTGGAGACCGCGCTGAAGATGAAGTCGGTCTCAAGTGCGGGGATTCGGGGGTTTCCCCCCTCCGTCACGAGCAGGGCGCGCCCGAATCCGGGGCCCACCACCCCCCCGTCGGCGAGCGCGTACAGCGATTGCACCATCTGGTAGCCGGTGCCCTGGGCGTCGCTGAAGGGGTGCAACCAGGAGTCGACGCGCGCGCCGATGCGCGGCACCGCCGCCCAGATGGCCATCGCGCCCACGGCGAAGAGCCCGACGCCGAGCCCCACGTAGAGCGGCCGCCCCGTCGCGAGGTAGAGCATGGCGAGGAACACCCCGAAGAACAGCAGCGCCGTGCCGAAGTCGTTGAGCACCACCACCACCACGAGCGCCGCGCCCCAGAACACCAGGATCGGCGCGAGGTGGCGGAAGGCGGGCAGGTTCATGCCGAGCCGCCGCTGCGTGGGGATGGCCAGCACCTCGCGCTTCTCGCGCAGGTAGCCGGCCAGGAAGATCACCATCAGCACCTTCGCGAGCTCGCCCAGCTGGATTCGCTGCCCGCCGCCCACCTCGATCCACAGCCGCGAGCCATTCACCTCGGTGCCGAACACCATCGTCACGACGAGCAGCAGCACCGCCGTGAGGCCGATGATGTAGCGGTAGCGCTCGAGCACGCGCTGGTCGGGCAGGAACACGATGACCGCGCAGAAGACGATGCCCCCGAGCGTCACCCAGATCGCCTGGTCTCCCGCGAGGCCCGGGTCGATGCGGTAGAGCATCGCCAGGCCGATGCCCGTGAGGGCCGCGAGTATCGGCACCAGGTACGGGTCGGAGAGCGGCGCACGCAGGCGCAGCACCGCGTGCATGACGATGAACACCAGCGCCACGCCGAGCGCCGTCTGCCACGGGCCTGCCTGCAGCTCATCGGCGCGCGCCGACGCGCCCGCCGCGAGGCCGAGCATGCCCAGCAGAAGCGCGGGGATGAGGAAGCCCAGCTCGCGCGACCTCAGGCTCACGGGCGGCCCCCCGGCTGCGGAACCTTCCACTCCTGCGGCATGCCGTAGCGCCAGATGAGGCGGGTGGCGAGCGCCGTGGCCTCGCCCTCGCCCTTGATGCCCTGGTCGAGGGCGGATGGGTCCTCGGCCTCCACCACGCGCGCCGGCAGGCCGAGCGGACGGCCGTCATCGAGCAGCGACATGCCCAGCGGCGAGTAGGGGAGGCCCGCGTAGAGGCGCACCTGACCCGACTCGTCGGCCTGCACCACGTGCGAGCGCGATGCCGCCCACACCGTGAGGCCCATGATGATCCCGGCCACCACCAGCACGGCGGCCCCCGCGATGAGCAGCTTCGATCGGGCCGTGGGCACGCGCTCGAGCACGCGCCCGGGCTCGGGCGCGCGGGCGGTGCGCACGCCGGGCTCCACCATGGGGCGCGGCAGCACGGCCACGCGCGGCGTGGACGGCACGAACTCCAGCGCCGCGGGCACCTCGGCCGCATCTCCCTCGCCCACCCGCGCCAGCACCACGGTGGCGTTGTCCTCGCCGCCCGACTCATCCGCGGCGGCGAGCAGCGCGAGGGCCGCGTCGTCGAGCGAGGCGCCGTCGGCGAAGGCGCGGCGGATGGCCGCGTCGCCAACCGCCGCGGACACCCCATCGGTGCAGAGCATCACGACGTCGCCCGGCTCCACGCCCACCTGGAAGGCATCGGCGCTCACCTTCTCCGACGCCCCGAGCGCCCTGGTGATCACGTTGCGCTGCGGGTGGCGGTCGGCCTGCTCCTCGGTGAGCGCGCCGCCCCGCACGAGCTCGGCCACCACGGAGTGGTCGTCGGTGAGCCGGCGCAGCTCGCCATCGCGCACGAGGTAGGCCCGGGAGTCACCCACGTGCACCACGTAGAGCCGGCCGTCATCCGCCAGCAGGCAGGCCGTGACGGTGGTGCCCATGCCGGCCCGCCCGACGTCGCCCGACGCGGACTTGCGGATGTCCGAGTTCGCGCGCTCCACGGCCCTGCGCAGGTCGCCGGGGCGTGGCTTCTCGGGCAGGGCGTCGAGGGCGGCCACGGCCATGCCGGCCGCCACCTCGCCTGCCTGCGCGCCGCCCATGCCGTCGGCCACGGCGATCATCGGGGGTCGCGCGAGATGGCGGTCCTCGTTGTGGCCGCGCACGCGGCCCACGTCGGTTGCCCGTGCGATCTCGACCCATGCGAGGCGCGCGGTCATACCGTGGTCGCCGCCTCCCGCGTGACGGCGTCAACGCGCGCCAGCACCACCGTCACGTTGTCCGGGCCGCCCGCGGCATTTGCCCGCTGCACCAGCTGCTCGGCGGCGTCCTCGAGCGTGAGGGACGCCTGCACCACCCCGAGCATCTCGTCGTTGGTCACCGGCCCGGAGAGCCCGTCGGTGCACAGCAGCACCACGTCGCCCGGCTCGAGGTCCACGCGCAGGGCATCGATGTCGATGTCGGCATCCACCCCCAGCGCGCGCGTGATCACGTGCCGTGCGGGATGGCTCTCGGCGGCATCGGGTGACAGCGCGCCGCGCCGCACCATCTCGGCGACCACCGAGTGGTCCTGGGTCACCTGGATGATCCGTCCCTCACGGATGAGGTATGCGCGGGAATCGCCGACGTGCACGAGGTACAGGATGCCGTCTTCCAGCAGCGCGGCCGTGGCGGTGGTTCCCATGCCGGTGAGGTCGGGGTCGGCCGTGGCGGCACGGGCGATGGCCCGGTTGGCCTCCTTGAGCGCGGCGAGCAGGGCGGTGGGGTCGGTGGTCGATCCCACGCCCCTCAGGGCGTCCACGGCCATGCCGGCCGCCGTGCCGCCTCCCAGGTGGCCGCCCATGCCGTCGGCCACGGCGATGAGCGGGGGCGCCAGCAGGTCGCGGTCCTGGTTGTCCGAGCGCACGCGGCCGACGTCCGATGCGGACGCCAGCTCGATGAGCGCCAGGTCGGAGCGCGGGCTCACTCCTCCCACCTCAGCACGGTCTCGCCCACGCGGATCTCATCGCGCAGGTGCAGCTGCTGCTCGCCCGAGATGCGGCGGCCATTCACGTACGTGCCGTTGAGCGACCCCAGGTCCTCGACGAACCAGAAGTGGCCCTTGCGGAACACCCGCGCGTGGCTGGTGGAGATGAACTGGTCGGTGATCGGGATGCGACTGCTGCGCGAACGGCCGATCGTGGCGCCACCCGCGACGTCGTAGGTGGTGCCCACCGGAAGGCTGCTCGAGCGGCTCACCACGAGGTGCGGCTCCGCGGCCGCAGCCGCGTGCACCACCTCGGGCCGCGCGGATTCCGATAGCGGTGGCTCGGCGCGCGACTTGCGGCGTCCCCAGCGCGGCGCCGCCTCTGCGCCGGCTGCCCCGGCCGACGCCACGGCG
>CAIYRJ010000109.1 GCA_903928615.1 uncultured Actinomycetes bacterium
CACCTGGTAGCCGCCGCTCGCCGCGCCGGTGGCCTGCACCCCGCGCCCGACGACCAGGCATGAGGAGAGGTCGAAGGTGCGCGAGATCTTCGGGCTGCCGACGGTGAGGGTGTCACCGGTGGTGGCGCCGCCTCCGCCGCCGCTGGGCGTCTTGCCCGAGCACGAGGAGGGCCGGTCGGGCCAGGCGTCGGCCAGCGCGGCAGCCGTGGCCGGGCCGTAGCGGCCGTCGGCCTTGATGCCGGCCTGCTTCTGGAAGGCGATGAGCGCGGCCTCGGTGCCCGAGCCGAACACGCCGTCCACCTTGCCGCCGTAGTAGCAGAGGCCTGACAGGGCGGTCTGCAGCAGGTCAACGGCACCGGTGGTGTCGTTGCCCAGCGCCAGGTTGATGGCCGCCATGGTCTGGGGGCCGGCCACGCCATCGACCGGCAGGGTGGCCCGCGCCTGGAACTTCTTCACCGCGGCCGTGGTGAGGGGCCCGTAGATGCCGTTGATCGGACCGGAGTAGAAGCCGAGGTCGGCCAGGTCCTGCTGGATCTCCTTGTTGGCCGTCACGGTCGGGTTCTCGGCCGGCTTCGTGGTGGTGGTGCCGGTGGTCGAGGTGGTCGAGGTGGTGGTGGCCGTCGTGGTGCCCGCCGTCGTGGCCGTCGAGGTGGTGGCCGTCGTAGTGGTCGCCGTGGTGGTCGTGGGGGTCGTCGGCGTGGTGGGCGCGGTGACAGTCACCGTCTCGGTGCCGCCGAAGCTGCAACCTGCGCCGACCAGGGCGAGGGCTGCGATACCGGCGGCTGCTGCGGCGATGCGCGGGGTACTCATGCGGGGTTCACCTCGGGTAAGGGAGTGTCGTCCCCGAAGGCTTTCGGTACCCCCACCCGGGCACCTTCCCCGTGTAGCCTCCTCCGTCGCCCCGCGGACGCGCGGGGACGTACCACGAGATCTCGCACTAGGAGCCCCAGTGAGCCCATCACCGGACCCGTTCAACGCACGCGCCACCCTCTCGGCCGGCGGCAAGGACTACGCCATCTGGCGCCTTGACGCGCTCGGCCAGGACCTCTCACGAACCCCGTTCGTGGTGAAGGTGCTCATCGAGAACGTGCTGCGCAACGCCGGCGGCGAGTTCGTGGGCGAGGACGACGTGAAGGCCCTTGCGGCCTGGGCCCCCAACTCGGGCGTGGCCCGCGAGGTTCCGCTGCTCCCCGCTCGCGTGGTGATGCAGGACTTCACCGGCGTGCCCTGCGTGGTCGACCTGGCCGCCATGCGCGACGCCATGCGCGACCTGGGCGCCGACCCCTCGCGCATCAACCCGCTGGTGCCCGCCGACCTGGTGATCGACCACTCGGTGCAGGTGGACTTCTTCGGCACCGACCAGTCGTTCGAGGAGAACGTCGAGCGTGAGTACGAGCGCAACGCCGAGCGCTACGCGCTGCTGCGCTGGGCCCAGCAGGCCTTCAAGGACTTCCGTGCCGTGCCGCCGGGCACGGGCATCGTGCACCAGGTCAACCTCGAGTACCTGGCCAGCGTGGTGGCCACCCGCGAGGTCGACGGCCAGGTGCGCGCCTACCCCGACTCGCTCGTGGGCACCGACTCGCACACCACGATGATCAGCGGCATCGGCATCCTGGGCTTCGGCGTGGGCGGCATCGAGGCCGAGGCCAACCTGCTCGGCCAGCCCATCAACCTGCCGTGGC
>CAIYRJ010000110.1 GCA_903928615.1 uncultured Actinomycetes bacterium
CGGTGGAGGCGTCCTTCACCCACCTCTTCGCGTAGGTCATGCGGTAGCCGCCGGTCTCGAACTCCATCTCGGCCCACGGCCCGACGTCGCGCCCCGCCGGTTGCGCGGCCTTCACGCGCGCCTTGCCCGACGACGACGGGTCGGCCAGCAGCATGTCGATGGCGTCGGCCAGCGTGGACTTCCCCGCCTCGTTCGGCCCCTCGACGATCGTGACGCCCTCGGGGGCGAACACCACCTCGGCCGCGGCCACGCCGCGGAAGTCGCGCAGGGCCAGGCGCAGGATCCTCATGCGGCACCCGCCAGGCGGTGGAGCAGGCGGAGGGCGTCCCGGGCGACGTCGCGCTGCGGTCCGTCTGCCGCCGCGAGGGCGGCGATCTCGGCGGCGGCGTCCCGGGCGTACCCCTGCAGCCCGAGCGCGTCGATGTCTGCCTCATCGATGATCACCGCGAGGTCGCTGCGCCCCTCCGACACCGTGAGGCTGCCGAGCACCTCGCCGTGGTGGTCGAGCACCTGCTGCAGGTGGGCATCCTCGGCCACGCCGAGCGATCCGGTGAGCGCCAGCCGCACCACCGCACGCGACTTCCCGGGGATCCCCTCGAGGTCGGCGTCCAGCCGCTCGACGTCGTCCATGCCGTCGAGGCGGGCGGTGATGCGCGTGAACGTCCAACGCCCCACCGCATGATCGGTGACCGTCACGCCCGTCACGTCGACGTCCACGACCAGCACCTTGCCCGGGTCGAGCTCGTCGTGATCGGTGGCCATGGGCGAGCCCGGGTAGCGGATGCGCGGGTCGTCCCCCACCTCGAGCGCGGAGTGGCGATCGCCGAGGGCCACGTACGACACCGTCCCGGCGAACAGCGCATGGCGCAGGCCCTCGATGCGGATGAGGGCGGGGTCGTCGGCATCCGGCGAGAGCACGTCCACCGCTCCGTGGGCGGCCAGCACCCGCACGCCGGACCGGGGCGGCCCGAGCCCCTCGAGCGCCGCGGCGGCAAGGTCGCGCCCCGGGCGCCGCGTGAGCCACGGCGCCCCCACCACCTCCACGCCGTCGACGACGGCGATGGGCTCGGCGTCGGTGATCACCCGCACCGAGGCGGGCAGGCGCGCCCGGAAGGCGTCGGTCGCGTAGATGGAGGCCGCATCGAGCGGGTCGTGGTTGCCCGGGAGGATCAGCACGGGCACCCTGAACTGGCCGAGGGCGTCGAGCGCCCGCGCCACCACCTGGCGGTCGACGTGGTTCGAGTCGAAGAGGTCGCCGCACGCGACCACGAACGCGCACTCCTGCTCGGCGGCGATGCGCGCGATGTCACGCACGGCATCGATGCGGTCATCGGCGAAGCGCGCCTGGGCCTCCGGCGAGAGGAATCGCCGGGTCATGCCCAGGTGCCAGTCGGCCGTGTGGAGGAAGCGCATCGGACTCACGAGGTTAGGTCGCGGGCCGGACGCGCGTGCATTACGCGGCGGCGGGCGTCAGCCGGCGGTGAGGCCGGCGCGCATGGCATCCACCGGCGGCTCGGTGCCGGTCCACTGGGCGAAGGCGGCCGCCCCCTGGTGGAGCAGCATGCCGAGCCCGTCGACGGTGCGGGCACCCCGCCCGGCGGCGGCGGCAAGCCACGGCGTGGGCTCCTGCCGGTACACGATGTCGTAGGCCACGGTTCCCGGGCCGAGGGCATCGAGGGGGAGCTCCGGGGGCACGTCGTTCGTGCCCATGCCGAGGCTGGTGGCGTTCACCACCAGCACGCAGTCCGATGCGGCCTCCTCCATCGCCGCGCGGGTGAACTCCACGGCGTCGCCCAGCTCGGCGGCGCGGTCGGCGGTGCGGTTGGCCACGCGCAGCCGCGCGCCCCGCCCGTCGAGCGCGAAGGCGATGGCGCGAGCCGCGCCGCCGGCGCCGATCATCAGCACGTCCTGCCCATGCAGGTCGACCGGCGCGGCCTCGTCGAGCGCCCGCAGGAACCCCTCGGCGTCGGTGTTGTCGCCGCGCACCCGGCCGTCGCCGAGGGGGACGAGCGTATTGGCGGCGCCGATGGCCTCGACGGCCGGGGTCACCTCATCGCAGCATGCGATGACGGCCTGCTTGTGCGGGATCGTCACGCTGAGCCCCGAGCAGCCCGAGTGGAACAGGCCGCGCACGGCCCCCTCGAGGTGGTCCGGCGCGATGGGGAACGCCAGGTAGGCCCAGTCGAGCCCCAGCGCCCGGAATGCGGCGTTGTGCATGGAGGGCGACAGGGAGTGCCCCACCGGCCAGCCGATCACCCCCGCGAAGCGCGTGGACGCCGTGGGCCAGGGCGCGTCCATCATCCCCCGCCGTTCGCGGCCGCGCGCTTGATGTTGGCGATGTGGCCGGCCTCGTTGGTCGAGAAGTAGTGCAGGTCCGTGCCGTCGTTCTTCGACACGTAGTAGAGGTACTTCGAGGGGACGGGGTTGGCCGCGGCGCGGATGCTCTCCTCGCTCGGGTTGCAGATGGGCCCGGGCGGCAGGCCGGGGTACTTGCGGGTGTTGTACGGCGACGCGATGGCGAGGTCGTCCTTCGTGAGCTCGGCCTTCCATGATCCCACCGCGTACTGCACCGTTGCGTCGATATCGAGGCGCATGCGGGCACGCAGGCGGTTCTCGATGACCCCCGCGATGATGCGCCGCTCCTTCTCGGTGCTGGCCTCGCGCTCGACGAGCGACGCGATGATGAGCACGTCGTACTTCGTGAGGTTCTTGCGCTTGGCCGCCGCGTAGCTGATGCCCTCGGTGCGTTGCGCGTAGGTGTCGAGCTGGTAGTTCACGAGGTCGGTCACGGGCTTCTTCGGGTCCACCGGGTAGGTGGCCGGGAACAGGAAGCCCTCGAGGGAGGTCGGCTTCTTCGTGCCGGCCAGGCGCTGCCCGAGCGCGGATGGGTCGGTGGCCTTCATGTAGTCGGCCGCCGGGATGCCGGTCTTCTCCTGGAGGATCTCCGCCATCTCGCTGCGGCGAAGCCCCTCGACGAAGAGCACGTCGACGGTGGTGGCCGTGGTCTGCGCGGGCTGCTCGCCCCCGCTGTCGCCCCAGGTCATCCAGAGGCCGATGGCGATGACCAGCAGCGCGATTATGGGGATCACGATGGCCAGCACCTTGCGGCCCGCCGGGGTGGCGCGCTCGGGCCTGCGCCTGCGCCCCGGAGGGGTCCTGCCCGGCGGGGGCGCCCCGGGACTCACGCGGCCTCCTGCTGCGCGGCCAGCCACGACTCGAGGATCACGCAGGCCGCGATGCTGTCGATGTCGCTGCCCGACCCCGACTCGCGCGCCCGGCGCTCGGCCTCGGCCGTGGACATCCGCTCGTCGATGAGCACCACGCGGGCCTGCACCCGCGACCGCAGGCGCCCTGCGAACGACGACGCATGGTGCGCCTGCTCGCCGGCCTCGCCCGACATCAGCAGGGGCTGGCCGATGACGATGACCTCCGGGGCCTCACGGGAGATCACCTCGTCGAGCTCTGCGGCGCCCTCGGGCCGGTCGACCTCGCGGATCACCGGAAGCGGCCGGACGAGCGTGCCCGTGGGGTCGCTCACCGCGACCCCCGTGCGCGCGCGCCCGAGATCGAGCGCGAGGGCTTTCATCCGGCCGGCTGTCGCAGCACGCCCCAGGCGCGCTCGATGGCCTCCGCCATCTTCGAGGGGTCCTTCCCGCCGGCCCGGGCCATGCCGGGCTTGCCGCCGCCGCCACCGCCCACCACGGGAGCGACCTCGCGCATGACGTCGGCGGCCGAGAGGCCGGCGGCCTGCGCGGCGTCGTCGAAGTTGGCCACGAGCAGGGCCTTCCCATCGGCGACGGCACCCAGCACCACGGCGGCACCGGGGCCCACGGCCTGCTTCACGCGGTCGGTGAGCTGCAGCAGCTCATCCATCTCCGCGGCCTCGACCTCGGCGGCGAGCAC
>CAIYRJ010000111.1 GCA_903928615.1 uncultured Actinomycetes bacterium
GAGGGGGGCATGCGGCTCGAGGTGCCCGCCGACGTGCCGGCGCAGGTGCAGGACCACGCCCGCGAGCTCGCCGTGCGGGCCTGGAAGGCCATCGGGTGCAGCGGCCTCGCGCGGGTGGACTTCTTCCTGGAGGGCGACGACCTCTACGTGTCGGAGATCAACACGATCCCGGGCTTCACGTCCACCAGCGTGTGGGGCCGCCTGATGGCCGGTGACGGCTTCACGTACCCCGAGCTGGTGCAGCGCCTCATCGATCTGGCCTTCGAGCGCCATGAGGCACGCCGCGCATACAGGGGCTGACCCCGGGTGCCCGGCACCGGGGTGGACGGCATCGTCGTCGGCGTGATCGCCGACACCCACGTGGGTGAGTTCCTCGACGAGATCCCCGCGTGGGCGCTCGATGCACTCGAAGGCAGTGACCTCATCCTGCACGCCGGCGATCTGTCCGATGGCTCGGTGATCCCCGTGCTCGAGCGCATCGCGCCCGTGGTGGCCGTGCGCGGCGACCACGACCTGCCGGACGTCCCGCCGCTACCGGCGCGGGCCATCGTGAGCATCGGCGGGCGGCGCATCGGGCTCATCCACGGCAAGCGGCGAAGCTCGGATGCCCTCGTGGTGGCCGCCCACGCAGCTGCTGGGCGGCGCCTGGCGTGGGATGCCGGACGCGTGCGCGCAATGGCCCGGGCGTTCCGCGGGCACCGCGTGGACGCCGTGGTGTTCGGCCACTGGCATGAGGCGGTGAGCGCCATGGTGGATGGGATGCTGGTGTTCTCACCGGGCGCCGTATGCCCGTGGGGCAGCCTCGAGGGAGGTCGCGATCCGCGCCCCGGGGCCGCGGGCGTGGCAGACCGCGTGGTGCGCCGCTACCGCGAGCAGCTGGGGGACGACTGCATGCGCCCGTCGGTGGGCCGGCTCACGCTCGCGCCGACCGGTATCGCAGCCGAGGTGATCAAGGGACCCTGACCGGCGCATTGCCGTAGGCAATGCCCGTGCGGCGCCCGCGGGCCAGCCGCCCCCCCGGTGTCAGGCACATAACCTAAGGGGTGGCAGCGATCGCAGCCGGGGATCATGCATTTGCGGCCCCCGCAAATGCCGATCCCGTTTCGGCGAGTGGCCGCCACCCCTTGGGTTATGTGCCTGACACCCGTTGGGTTACGTGCCTGACACCGGGTCCTGGCGCCTCGCCCTCGGATGCGCGCGGTCGAAGTCGTCCTTCAGGTGGCTGGCGGTGATGTGCGTGTACACCTCGGTGGTGACCGGGCTCGCATGCCCGAGGTGGGCCTGCACGTAGCGGATGTCCACGCCGGCCTGCACCAGATGCGTGCCGCATGAGTGGCGCAGCGCATGCGGGAACACGCGCACGCCCTCGGAGACGAGCCCCGCGACGTCGGCCACGCGGTTGACCTCGCGCCACACATCGGACCGGCCCACGCGCCTGCCGCGATTGCCGAGGAACACCGCATCGGCGTCGCGGTGGCGCTGCTGGTCGGGCCTGGGCTTCACGTCGCGGGCGCGAAGCTCCGGGCGCCCCGTGGCCAGGTAGCGCCTCAGGGCGTCGTGCGCCACCTGCGGCACCGCCACGGCCCGGTGCTTGCCGCCCTTGCCCAGCACGATCACGTAGGGGTCGTCCGGATCGTCAAGGTGCAGTGCCGACACGTCGAGCCCCGCGGCCTCGGTGGCGCGCAGGCCGCAGCCGTAGAGCACCTCGATGAGCGCGCTGGCGCGCAGGCCCTCGGGCCCTGGCATGGCGGCGGCGGCGTCGCACATGCGCCGCATCTGGGACGGCGAGAGCGCGGCCACCTCGCGAGAGAGGCGATCCTGGCTGCGCGACGCCATCGCCGGCGGGCGAAGGTCCTCCACCGGATTCGGCAGGTCGAGCGCACGCGACCACCATCGGCAGAAGGCCCGCACGGCCGCCACCCGCCGCGCGCGGCTCGAGGGACGACCACCCAGGCGGTCGCGCCAGTCCTGCCACCACCCGGACGGGATGCCCGACATCTGCTCCGCGGCCCGCCGGGCGGCGGGGTCGGACTCCACGCCAAAGGGCGGGGGCTCGGCATCCGACGGCCCCACGCCGAGCGCCTCGCCGAGCAGGGTGAGGTCGCGCCCATAGGCGGCGCGCGTGTTGGCGCTGCCGCGCGTGGCCACGAAGGCGGCCGCGAGTGCCCGGTAGCCCGCTGCGTCCACGGCCACGGGTGGTGCCGAGGGATCCGCCACGGCGTCCGCGGCGGGCGTGGCGGCGGACATTCCGGAGGGGTCGGTCATCCGCGCGGGTGCGCCTGGCGCAGTGTCTTCTGCATGGCCTTGGTGGTCACCCCGGTGTAGCGCTCGGTGGTGGCGAGGCTCGCATGGCCGAGGAACTCCTGCACCACGCGCAGGTGTGCCCCGCCCGTGCCGCCGGGGCCCTCGAGCATGTGCGTGGCCGCGGCGTGGCGCAGCAGGTGGGGGCCGCCCGTGCGCCCGAGCGCCTCGAGCATGCGATGCACGACCCGGTACACCGAGCTGCCGTTCAGCGGCGCGCCGCTGCGCGAGAGGAACACGCAGGCGCGCGAGGCGGCGGTGAAGCCGGCCATGGCCGCGAGGCGCGGGCGCCCCTCGTCGAGCCATTGGCGAAGGGCATCGACGCATGGCTCGGTCATCGGGACCGTGCGCGAGTGCCCGCCCTTCCCCACCACCGCGAGGGTCTCGTGCTCGAAGTCAAGGGACGACAGCACGAGGTCACAGGCCTCCTGTCGCCGCAGGCCGCTGCCGTAGAGCACCTCGACGAGGGCGCGGTCGCGGATCGCCAGCGCCCGGGCGGTCGATCGCGGCGGGGCGTCGTCGATCATCCGCGCGGCGTGCTCGGCGAGGGCTGCGGCGTCGTCCTGCGAGAGGCGGGGCACGGGGGTGCGCTCAGCACGCGGCGGATCAACCAGGGTGGCCGGGCACCGACCGCGCGGGAAGTACGGGTAGAGCCACTCGCGAAGCGAGGTGAGCGCGCGGCGCTGCGTGGTGGGCGCCCAGCCGATGTCGCGCAGCGCGGCCTCCAGCATGGACGTGGTGATGTCCCCCGGGGCGGCGACGCCGCGCTCCGAAAGCCACGTTGCCACCCTGCGGCAGTCGCGCACGTAGCCCGCGCGCGACTCCGGGGCGAGTGCGCGGGCGCGCCCGCCCTGCCGCGACAGGCGCTCGTCGAGGTCGCGCAGGGAGTCCTCCCATGGGGCGGGCAACGGCATGCGGTTATGTTCGCTGCGAGGACGCGGCTGCCCTCCCGCCGACCCGACCGGCGACTAGGGCGTGCCCTCGAGCCCGATCTCGGACACGTAGGCCCGGTAGCCGCTGCCCTCGGCATTGGGCGGCAGCTCCGTGATCCAGAAGGTGTAGGTGCCGGACGCGGGGCCGTCGGAGAGGTCCACCACCTGGGCTCCCCCCTCGAAGGTGCCCTGCCCAACCACCCGCGCCTCTGGGCCGGGCTCGCCCGCGAGCACCTGGAAGGTGCCGCCGGTGCCCTTGGTGGTGACCAGCAGGCGGCGCGCGACCGCCGGCGACTCGAGGGCGAGGGCGAGGCCCACTCCGTCCTTCAGGCCCCCGAAGTCAGGGGTGGCGTAGCGCTCGGTGCGCCACGCGGTGGCCTCGTTGCCGTCGTATGCCAGCGGCACCTCGCCCGGCATCTCGCGGCCCTCCCCACCCGGATCGGCATCGGTGACCGATGCCAGCTGCAGCGGCTGCATGCCGGTCATGATCGCCCCGCCCCCGCCGCCTGCGGATGCCCCACCGGATCCACCCGGGGATACCGCCTCCGTTCCGCCGGTGGTCACCACCACGGCGGCCGCGGCGCCCGCCCCCAGCACCAGCACGCCCGCCACCACTGCAGGCCAGCGGCGCTTTCGGGGCGCCGTGGCGATGACCGGCTGCGCCTTCGGTCCGGGTGGTCCGGCGACGGCTTCAGGCGCGGACTCCGCCACCGGCATCGCAGGGCCCGCCGCCCCGGTCAACGTGGACGCATCATCGGTGATGCGGGTGTCGCCGGTGTCACCGGCGCCGGACGCGCTCCCCGCGCCCGGCGCGTCTCCTTCCACGACCACGGGTGGCACCGGCGCGAGCACGCCCGTGGCGGCCTCCTCGGGCAGGCTCGCCGGGGCCAGGCGCCCCGTGTCGGCATCGGCGGCGGCGACCTCGGCCGGGATCACCGGCATGGCCGCCGTGGCGCCCGCGGGCACGTCGATGAGCGCATCGGCCATGTCGAGGGCCGATGGGAATCGGGCGTCGGGGTCCTTCTCGCACGCGCGCATGACGATGGCCGCGAGGTACGCGGGCACCTCCGGGCGGGCCTCGCGCGGATCGGGCATGGGGTCACGCACCTGGCGCAGCGCCACGCCCATGGGGGTGTCCGCGGGGAAGGGCAGCTCGCCGGTGAGCGACTCGTAGAGCACGATGCCGAGCGCGTAGACGTCGGTGCGCCCGTCCACGCCGAGGCCGCGCGCCTGCTCGGGCGCCAGGTAGTCGCTGGTGCCCAGCACCGTGCCGGTGCGCGTGAGGCCGTCCTGCATGCCGTCGAGCAGGCGGGCGATGCCGAAGTCGGTGAGCTTCGCCACGCCGGAGTCGGTCACCAGCACGTTGTGCGACTTGATGTCCCGGTGCACCACGCCCGAGCGGTGCGCCAGCTCGAGGCCGCGGGCCACCTGGCTCGCGATGGATGCCGCCTCGGCGGGGTCGAGCGGCCCGCGCTGGCGGATGAGCGCCTTGAGGGTGACGCCGTCGACCAGCTCGAACACGATGTAGGGACCGTCGTCGGCACCGGCGTCCTGGTCGAGCATGCGCACGATGCAGGGGTGATCGAGCCGCGACACCACGTCTGCCTCGCGGCGGAAGCGCAGCAGCAGGTCCGGGTCGTCCTGCACGCGGGGGTGCATCAACTTCACCGCCACCACGGCGCCGGTCTCGTCGTCGACGGCGCGCCACACCGTGGCCATGCCGCCGCTGCCGATCGGCCGCTCCAGCCGGTACCGGCCGCCGATGAGGTCCCCTGCCGCGGTCACGGGCGCAGGTCGTTGGATCGCACGCCTGCACGGTAGAGGCAGCGCGTGACGTCGCGGGTCACGGAGGTGCCCGCCGCACCTGTCACACGGGTGCCCGTGGCGGCATCGGCGCTGGTACGGTCGTGGCCATGGCGACCCACACGATCCTGATCGTGGAGGACGACCCGGCCATCGCCGACTCCGTGGCCTACCACCTGGGCCGCGCGGGGCACCGCACGCTCACGGCGGCCGACGGGGCCACGGGGCTGCGGTTGTTCAAGCGCGAGCGCCCCGACCTCGTGGTGCTCGACCTCATGCTGCCGCAGCTCGATGGCTGGCGGTTCACCGAGGAGATCCGCACGGACGACCCGGACGTGCCCATCATCATGTGCAGCGCGCGCACGAGCGAGCACGACCGCGTGCACGGGCTCGAGATCGGCGCCGACGACTACCTGATCAAGCCCTTCTCGATGAAGGAGCTCGTGGCGCGGGTGGCGGCGCAGCTGAGGCGCAGGGACAAGGAGCGCGCTCGCGCGGACGAGGGCCCCATCGAGGCCGCCGGCCTGGTGATCGACCCCGACCAGGTGCAGGCATTCGCCGGGGAACGCAGCGTGGGCCTCACCGCCCGCGAGTTCGAGGTGCTGCACGTGCTCGCGAAGGCGGGGGGACGCCCCCTCGCCCGCAACAAGATCTACCGCGAGGCCTGGGGCTACGAGATGATGGCCGGGGACCGGTCGGTGGACGTGTTCGTGAGGAAGGTGCGCCAGAAGCTGCGCGCGGTGATCCCCGGAACCGAGTTCATCATCACGCACTACGGCGTGGGGTACCGATTCGACCCCGGGGGCACGGACGGGGAGTGACCCGGCCGGCCCCCGGCTGGTCGATCAGTTGCCGGACATCTCCTCGACCTCGCCCGGGCCGCGCAGCGACCGGATGAGCCAGTAGACGACGCCGCCGATGGCGCCGCCGAGGAGCGGGCCGATGATGTAGATCCACAGCTCCGTGGCGTCCTGCGCGTAGATGGCCGGCGCGATGGAACGGGCCGGGTTGAACGACCCGCCCGAGATCGGGCCCACCACCGTGGCGGCGGTGAAGATGAATCCACCGATGGCGATCGGCGCGAGGATGCCGCTCCAGGGAGCCTTGTCGGTCGCCACCGCGCTGATGACGATGACGAACAGGGCCGTGAAGATGATCTCGATGGCGACGGCCGTGCCGATGCCGATGCCCTCACCCGGGTGATTCACGAGGGCGTCCTGCACCGACGACGAGTAGATCGCGTATGCCGCGCCCATCGCGCAGAAGGCGCCGACGAGCTGCGCGATCCAGTATCCGATCAGCTCCGACCATGGGAACTGCCGGCCGCTGGCGAGGCCGAGCGTGACCGCCGGGTTGAAGTGCCCGCCGGAGATGTGGCCGAAGGCGAAGATCATGAGGGCGAGGCCCAGGCCGAATCCGGCCGCCACGCCCCCGGTGCCGATGGATCCCGGCAGCAGCACGGCCGCGGCGATGCCGGAGAATCCGAAGAGGAAGAAGCCGAAGGTGCCGAGGGCCTCCACCAGCATGCGCTTCCAGTAGGGGTACGTCACGGAATGACTCCTGCGATAGGGACACGAATGCATCGCGGCGCGCGTGGCCGCGCAACGTGTTTCGCCATCGGAACGCGGAATCCCCCGTTCGCGTCGCGGGGGACGGCCCGACACCTGCGGGGCCGCAGGTCGTTGAGACCCGGCACGCTGCTCCGCTAAGGTGCCGCGGCCATCTGGCGGGATGCCCGAGTGGTCAAAGGGAGCGGTCTGTAAAACCGTCGGCTCTGCCTACGAAGGTTCAAATCCTTCTCCCGCCATCTGGAACCGGAGCCCGGCCATCGCGCCGGGCTCCGTCGTTCAGGCGGGATCCACCCGGGTGATGACCAGCTTGGGATAGGTCATCTCGAGCGCGGCCGCCGCCGGCCCCTCGCGGGCGTCGCCCGACCCGCGCCTGCCGCCGTAGGGCATGTGGTCGGCGCGGAAGGTCGGGGTCTCGTTGATCACCACGCCGCCGAAGTCGAGCCGCCGCGCCCACGCCATGGCGCGGTCCACGCGGGCGGTGAAGATTCCCGCCTGCAGGCCGAGGGGGCTGTCGTTGGCGATCGCGATGGCATCGTCCACGCGGTCGTACACGCACACCGCGATCACGGGACCGAAGGCCTCATCGCGCATCAGGCGGGCGAAGGGCGCCACGCCGTCGAGCACCGTGGGCGCCAGCATCGCTGGGCCCTCGGGCAGGCGCTCGCCCCCGCGCACCACGCGCGCGCCGAGCTGCGTGGCCTCGGCGATCCAGTCGAGCACCCGGTCGGCCGATTCCGCGTCGATCACCGGGCCAACGTCGGTGGCCTCATCGAGGGGGTCGCCCACCACCAGGGCGTCCACGAGGGGAAGCAGCTCCTGCATGAGGGCGTCGTGCGCCTCGCGCTGCACCAGCACGCGCTGCACCGAGATGCATGACTGGCCGGCATGGGTGAAGGCGCTCCCCGCGATGGCGCGCGCGGCCAGCGCGAGGTCGGCGTCGTCGTGCACGATCACCGGGGTGGCGTTGCCCAGCTCGAGCGCCACGCGGATGTCCGGGCGCGTGGCGCGGATCGCCCAGCCCACCGTGCTGCTGCCGGTGAACGACACCATCGACACATCGGGGTGCGCGGTGAGCGGCTCGCCGGCCACGCCGTCGCCCAGCACCCACCCCAGCATCCCCGGCGGCAACCCCGCCTCGCGGAGGATCGCCGCGAGCGCCAGGCCCGACAGCGGCGCGCGCCCCGCGGGCTTCAGCACCACGGGGGCGCCCACGGCGGCGGCAGGCCCGAGCTTGTGCGCCACGAGGTTGAGCGGGAAATTGAACGGCGTGATGGCGGCGACCACGCCCACCGGCTCGCGCACCGTCATGCCCATCAGCCCCACCCCGGAGTCGGCGGCGTCCATGGGGATCACCTCACCGCCGAGGGTGCGCGCCACCGCTGCCGAGAACGTAAGGGTGTCGACGCAGCGCGCCACCTCGCCCCGCGACTGCTTCATGGGCTTGCCGGCCTCCGCCGCGATGACGGTGGCGAGCGCGTCGGCCCGCTCGCCCACGAGCACGGCGGCGCGATCGAGCACGCGCGCGCGCTCGGCCGCCGACGGCGCGCTGCCGAGCGCCGCCTTCGCCACGGCCACCGCCTGGTCGACGGCGTCCTCGCCCGAGATCGCCACGCGGGCGATCTCGTCGCGGCCATAGGGCGAGACCACCGGCTGCTCGCCGAGCGACGGCAGCTCATCATCCCCGGCCATCGCGACGCGGGGGATCCATGCGGGTACGTCGATGCGCGCCATGCCCGGCAGGCTACCGTTGCGGGCATGGCCCCCCTGCTGCCGGAGGAGATCGCACCCGACCCGCTCCGCGTGCTGGCCGCGTGGATCGACGAGGCGCGGGCCACGGGGCAGCCCCAGGCCACGGCGATGACGCTCGCCACCACGGGGCCGGACGGACGTCCCTCGGCGCGCATGGTGTTCGTGCGCGGGTGGGGCGCCGCGGGAATCGACTGGCTCACCGACTCCGCGTCGCGCAAGGCGCGGGAGCTCACGGCGCACCCGGACGCCGCCGGGGTGTTCTACTGGGCGGGGCTCGCACGGCAGGCCCGGGTGGAGGGGGCGGTGCGGCTGGTCCCCGATGACGAGGTGGCTGCCTACTTCGCGCGGCGTCGCCCGGAGACGCGCCTGGCCGCCCGCGCATGGCGGCAGGGCGAGCGCTTGGGGTCGCGCGCCGACCTGCACCGACGCCTCGCCGCCGTGCGGGCCGAGGGTGACGCCGACGGGGTGCCGGACGGGTGGATCGGCCAGCGCCTCGAGCCGCGGGCGATCGAGTTCTGGCAGGAGGACCCCGACGGGCTGCATGACCGGCTGCTGGCCGTGCGGGGGACGTCGGGCTGGTCGGTGGAGCGGCTCGCGCCCTAGCCATCCGGGTGGTTATGCGGGAAACCCGCATGCACGACCCGTATGGATCACGAATTGAGGGGCCGGGGAGCGCCTCATACCGTCGCGGCCATGATGACATCGCTGGGCACGGGCATCGCGACCGGATACCTGATCTTCGTCGCGCTTGGCCTGATCATCGCCATCGGCGTGCTGTGGTCCACCAGGGCCGGCCGCCGCGACAAGGGCCAGGGAGTGGACATCGAGCGCGCCGAGCGCGCGGAGCCCTGGTGGGGCGTGTTCGTGGTGGTGCTGCTGGCGATCCTGCTCGGCATGACCATCTGGCAGGCGCCGTGGTTCAGCGAGGACGACAGCCCGAAGGACGTCCAGGTGAAGGTCGAGGGCGTGCAGTTCGGGTTCCTCGTGCAGCCCACGTCGGTGCGCGTGGGCCAGGACGTCGAGTTCAACGTCACGTCCAAGGACGTCAACCACGCCATGGCGCTCTACAACCCGAAGGGGCAGATGATCATGAACGTCGAGGCCATCCCCGGCTACACGATCTCGCGCTCATACCGGTTCACCGAGCCCGGCACCTACGAGATCCGCTGCCTGGAGTTCTGCGGATACCAGCACCACAAGATGATCTACCCGGCCTTCCAGGTGACCGCATGATGACCACTGCCGTGCCGCCCGCCCCCGCCGGGGCGCTGCCCTACGACGACTCCGAGATGCCCATCGCGCTCGTGCAGGCCAGGACGCGCCGCCTCGTGCTGCGCATCATCTGGACCTCCACGGCGTTCCTCGTGGTGTCCGGGATCCTCGGGCTGCTGCTGCGCCTGCGCCAGGGCGAGGTGATCTCCCTGGGCGACAACTTCTGGTACGCGGTGATGACCGCCCACGGGCTCGGGGCATTCATCGCCTGGGCCGGGTTCTTCCTCATGGGCATCTCGTTCTGGGTGCTGATGAAGGTGGGCTTCCCCATCCGCAGCTTCGTGCTCCCCGAGATCATGTACTGGACGATGGTGCTGGGCGTGATCGGCATCGTGCTCACCACCCTGCTCTCGGGCTTCGCCGGCTCATGGGTGTTCCTCTACCCGCTGCCGTTCTTCTCGGCCGGGCAGTGGAGCGACACGGTCACGGGCGTCTTCTCGTTCTCGGTGCTCATGGCCGGCGTGTCGATCCTCGCGTACTGCGCCGCCGTGCTGCAGACCGCCATCTCGCCCGCGCTCAAGGCGCGCAAGGACACCCTGGGCCAGCGCATCGGCCTCACGTTCGGATTCGGCCTGCTGTTCCCGTCGCGCTTCAAGAGCGACCGTGGCAAGGAGCCCTACCC
>CAIYRJ010000112.1 GCA_903928615.1 uncultured Actinomycetes bacterium
CCACACATCGGTGGTGCGCACGGGGCGTCCGAGCTGGTCGGTGACCGCCGAGGCGGTGCGGGTGGTGCCATCGGTCACCGTGGTGCGCTGGTGCATGGGGTTGTTCGAGACGGCGTAGTCAAACGCGCTCACGATCGGTCCCGCGCTCGACCTGACGATGGCGCCCGTGGCGTCATAGGCGTTGCACGTGGCGACCGATCCGGTCACCTGCTGCCCCACGACGTTGCCCGTGGCGTCATACGACTGCAGGGTCACGAGCCCGCCCGGGCCCTGCCTGCTGCGCACCCGGCCACCCTGGTTCCCGTCTGCACCCGCGCAGTCGCCGACCGTGCCCACCTGGCCAGGGCCGTAGTAGGACGTGCGGGTGACGTCCCGGCTGGGCGAGGCGTATCCGGTGGCGCGCCCGAACGCCCCGCTTCCCGGCGCATAGGGCTCGTATGCCCGGGTGGCCACCTTGCCCGATGCCGAGCGGGCGGAGATCACCTGCTGGGGATCGCTTGCGCTGTAGGTGTTCTGGACGGTGAGGTCGACCACCGGCGCGCCGGGGGCCAGCTGGTCGCGCCCCGTCGTGGCCGTCGGCTGCGGCAGGCCCGGGCGAAGCGCGGATGACGGGATGGCAGCCGAGCCCTTGGCGGTGGTCCACTGCACGCCGGCGGTGGCCTTGCCGGCTGCGGTGGAGGGAACGTCGATCCTCACCTGCAGCAGGTCGCCGGCCTTCTTGCGGTCGAGCCCGAGCGAGGCCGGGCAGGCGCCTGCGCAGCGGATGCCGTCGATCCACACCTGGGTGGCGGGAACCGCGTTGGTGATCTGCTTCACCCCGCCCTCGGGGACGATGATGAGCCCCTCGAGCCTGGCCGAGAAGGCCCCGTCTCCCACGGGGCTTGTCGGCCAGCGGATCTCGAGCGATCCGAAGCCCGCGCCGCCCACCTGCGGGCCCACCGATGCGCCTGCGGGGGTGCCCTGGAACTGGCTTCCCTGCCAGTAGGTGGCAAGCAGGCCCTGCACGGGCACCGGCTCGCCCTGCGATCCGGTGCCCGGCCGGGTGTCGTAGCGGTAGGTGGTGCGCGGGGCGCCGGGGGCATCCGGATCTGCCGTGGGGCCGGTGGTCGAGGCCGGGCGCCCGAGGGCGTCGTAGGCGTAGCGGGTGACCATGCCGCCGGGGGCCACGACCTGGGTGGGGGCCATGCGGGCGGTATCCCATGTGGACTCGGTGACCCGTCCCACCGAGTCGGTGGTGCGCGTGGTGAGCATCGTCTGGGCGCTGGCCTGCGCGGTGGAGATGGGCTGATCGCGACCCGGCTGGGCCACGGTGATGCTGCCGGGCTCGGGGTAGCTGAAGGTGCGCGCGACGCGCTCGGGCACCGCGCCCTGCGCGCCGGAGAGGATCGCCGCCGGGCGGGTGACCGTGGCAACCCTGCCCTGGGCGTCGTAGGCGATGGAGGTCATCACCGAGGGGTCCTGCGCGCCGATGCCGTCGGGCAGAACGCCCGAGGCGATGGCCGCGTTGGCGAGGGAGCCCCTCACGCGGTCGGGCCGCCCCGCGGCGTCGTAGCCGATGTCGGTCTGGGCCAGGCTCTCGCCGCCCGCCTGCGGATTGGTGACCACCCGCGCGATCACCGGCGCACCCGCGCGCTGGGCGTAGAGCACCTCGGTGCGCGATCCATCCCACCCGGTGACGGCGCACAGCATTCCGGAGGGGGCGCCCGTGAAGCCCGCGCCGGGTGAACTCGGGCACGATCCCGACCCGCCGTAGGCGAGCGTGACACGGCGATCCGACACCGGGTCGGTGATGGACGTGAGCCTTCCCTGGGCATCAAACCGCGACTCCGGCGCCGGGTTCTTCGCCGACCAGGCGGACGAGGGATATGAACGCTGGCCCACGGCCGTATACGGGAAGGTGGTTACCTGACCGCCGCTGCCGGTGATCTGGAACGGGGCGTCCTTCAGGGCCTGAGCCTGCGAGAGCACCGAGAACTGCCCGCTCGGCCAGTCCTGCCCCGCGCCCCAGTCGGCCACCCACGCGCCCGGGGATGCCTGGCGGAAGGGCACGACCTGGCCGGAGGAGTCGGTGAGCTCGATGCGGTCAGATGCGGGCCGGCGCAGCAGCACCCACGGGGCGGCCTGAGA
>CAIYRJ010000113.1 GCA_903928615.1 uncultured Actinomycetes bacterium
CCCTGGTGCCCCGCGTGATGGAGCTGCTCGCGGCGGAGGGCGCGGACGACGTGCTGGTGATCGTGGGCGGCACCATCCCCGCCGATGACGCCGAGGAGCTGCGCGCGCTGGGCGTCGCGGCCGTCTACACCCCCGGGGCCCCGGTGGACGACATGGTGTCGTTCCTCGAGGGCGCCGTCGCCGCGTAGTGGCGGTGCAGCGCGAGCGCCGCGGCGCGGTGCAGGTGCTCGTGCTCGACCGACAGGAGGCCCTCAACGCCTTCTCTCCCGAGCAGATCGATGAGCTCATGGCCGCGCTCGCCGATTCCGCGGCCGACCCCGGCGTGCGTGCCGTGGTGCTCACCGGCGCGGGGCGGGCGTTCTCGGCCGGCGCCGACATCAGCCGCATGGTCGAGATGGACGTCGATGCCGCGCGGGCCTTCGCCGCGCAGGGGCACGGCATGTGCAACGCCATCGAGGACCTCCCTGTGCCGGTGATCGCCGCGATCAACGGGTTCGCGCTGGGCGGGGGATGCGAGGTGGCCCTGGCATGCGACATCCGCCTGGCGTCCGACACCGCGAAGATGTCGCAGCCCGAGGTGGCGCTGGGCATCCCGCCCGGGTGGGGCGGATCGCAGCGCCTGCCGCGCATCTGCGGCGAGGGCTTCGCGAAGCGCATGATCCTCACGGGCGCCATGATCGGTCCGGACGAGGCGCTGGCCACGGGGCTGGTGTCCGCCGTGCACCCCGCGGACGACCTGCTGGACGCCGCGGTGGCGATGGGCGAGGAGATCGCGCAGAAGTCGCCGGCGGCCGTGGCCCTGTCGAAGCGCCTCATCCACGCGGCCCTGGGACCGCGCGAGGACCTGCTCGCGGCAGAGGCCGAGGCCTTCGCGCAGCAGTTCGCACACCCGGAGCGCCTCGAGGGCATGACCGCCTTCCTCGAGAAGCGCCCGCCGTCCTGGGCGGGCTAGCCGCCTGACAGTCGGCCCGAGGTCTCCGTACGCCCGCATCGGGGCTGCGCGCCGTTGGTATGCTCGCCGCCGTTCGCAGGGCTGCGCGTTTCACCCACTCGCGCGCCCTTGTCAACTCCCAGGAGCCCGTCTTCGTGAAGATCGCCGTATGCGTCAAAGAGGTGCCGGACACGACCGCTGAGAAGCGGATCGACCCGGGCACCGGCCGCCTCGTCCGTGACGAGGGCGACCGCATGCTGAATGAGTTCGACAAGTACGCCGTCGAGGAGGCCGTGCGCCTCAAGGAGGCCGGCGCCGCCGATGAGGTGATCCTCATCTCGCTCGGTCCCGAGAAGGCCGTGGAGTCCCTTCGCCAGGCCCTCGCCATGGGCGCCGACAGCCTCGTGCTGGTGAGCGACCCGGCCGCGGTCGGGTCGGACTACCTGGGCACGGCCAACGCGCTGGCCAAGGTGCTCGACGACTCCGGCGCAGAGCTGGTGCTGCTCGGCAGCGAGGCCACCGACGCCCGCTCGGGCGTGATGGCCGCCGCGCTCGGCGAGGTCTCGGGCCGTGCCTGGGTGACCGCCGCCAACTCGCTGGCCGTCAACGGTGGCAGCGTCACCGTGGAGCGGCAGAGCGATGACGGGGTTGACACCGTGGAGCTTCCGCTTCCGGCCGTGATCTCCGTGACCAAGGCGATCAACGAGCCGCGCTACCCGTCGCTCAAGGGCATCATGGGCGCGAAGAAGAAGCCGCAGGAGGTCAAGTCGCTGGCGGACGCCGGCATCGACGCCTCCAAGGTCGGAGAGGCCGGCGCGGGCACCAAGGTGCTGTCGGTCGAGACCCCGCCTGCTCGCCAGGCCGGTCAGGTGGTCAAGGACGAGGGCAACGGCGCCCAGCAGATCCTCGACTTCCTGGTCGAGAAGAAGATCGTCTGAACCCGGACTCGGAACCGAAAGGACTTAACGACATGGCAGGTATCCTCGTCGTCGCCGAGCCCCAGGGCAGCGGCTTCCGTCGCGTAGGCCTCGAGATCCTCTCGAAGGCACGCGAGCTCAAGGACGCCACCGGCGGGCCGCTCGCGGCCTACGTCGGTGGCTCGGGCGTGGCCGACCAGGCCGCGCAGCTCGGCGCATATGGCGCCGAGAAGGTGTTCGTGGCCGACCACGAGGCGCTGGGCTCCGGCCTCGCCGCCCCGCACGTGGACGTGCTCGCGCAGTTGCAGGCCGAGAACGACTTCTCGGCCATCCTGTTCGGCGGCACCTCGCAGGGCCGTGATACCGCGGCCGCCCTCGCGGCGCGCCTCGGCGCGGGTCTCAACAGCGACTCCACCGACCTCGCGCCCGGCGGCAGCGGCCTGCAGGCCACCCGCCCGGCATTCGGCGGCCAGAACCTCGTGCAGAGCACGTGGACCGGCGGCCCGCAGATCGCGCTGGTGCGCCCCAACTCGTTCCAGGCCTCCGAGAGCGGTGGGTCGGCCGAGGTGGTGGCGGTCACGCCGGCCATCTCCGACGACGCCCTGCGCGCCAAGGTGACAGCCCGCAAGCCGGCCGAGGAGGGCAAGATCAGCCTCGAGGAGGCCAGCATCATCGTCTCCGGCGGTCGCGGCCTCGGCGCTCCCGAGAACTTCGCGGTGGTCGAGGCGCTCGCCGCCTCGCTCGGCGCGGCCGTCGGTGCCTCGCGCGCCGCGGTGGACGCCGGCTGGTACCCGCACCCCAACCAGGTGGGGCAGACCGGCAAGACCGTGTCGCCGAACCTCTACATCGCGTGCGGCATCTCGGGCGCGGTGCAGCACAAGGTGGGCATGCAGACGTCCGACGTGATCGTGGCGATCAACAAGGACGAGGAGGCCCCGATCTTCCAGTTCGCCGACTTCGGCGTGGTGGGGGACCTCTTCGAGATCGTCCCGCAGCTCACGGAGCTCATCAACCAGCGCAAGGGCTAGCGCCCGAGCGGGCATGAATCACCGCGCGGCCGGGGACCTCCCCGGCCGCGCTATCATGCCGCCCCCGTGGCACCGACCGGGCCACGCACACCGAGGGAATCGAGAGGGAACGTGAAGGCAGAGATCCACCCCGAGTACGTCGTCTGCGATGTCACCTGCACCTGCGGGAACCACTTCACGACCCGCTCGACGCAGCCCGAGATCCGCGTCGAGATCTGCTCCGAGTGCCACCCCTTCTACACCGGCAAGCAGAAGATCGTGGACACCGGCGGGCGCATCGAGCGCTTCAACAAGAAGCGCCAGAAGGCCCAGTAGCGCCCCAGGGCGCCTCCACGGCATGAGCGGGGTCGCCCCCCTCGTCGAGCAGATCGAGCGCACGCGCTCCGAGCTGTCGGACGCCCTGTCCGACCCGGACGCGGCGTCTGATCGCACGCGCTACGCCGACCTCACGCGTCGGTACTCCGGCCTCGAGGAGGCCGCGGCGCTGGCCGCGCGCTGGCGTGATGCCAGCCAGCAGGCCGACGAGGCCCGCGAGATGCTGGCCGCGGACGACGACCCGGACATCCGCGCGCTGCTCAAGGAGGCCGAGGCCGAGATCGAGGAGCTCGAGCCCCTCATCCGCGAGGCCATGGTGGAGCCCGACCCCAACGACTCCCGCGACGTCATCGTGGAGGTGCGCGCGGGTGCCGGCGGGGAGGAGGCCGCGCTCTTCGCCCGTGACCTCCTCGACATCTACCAGCGCTACGCCACCGCCCGCGGCTACAAGGTGGAGCTGCTCGACGTGAGCGACGCCGACGCCGGCGGGCTGAAGGAGGCCACCTTCGCCGTGAAGGGCTCCGGGGCGTTCAGCGTGTTCAAGCACGAGGGCGGA
>CAIYRJ010000114.1 GCA_903928615.1 uncultured Actinomycetes bacterium
GGCAACAGGTTCGCGCTGGCCCCCGGCAAGCTGGCCGAGGGCAAGAACGTGGTGTCGGTGTGGGTGCGCGACCCGGGCGGCAACGTGGCCCGCCAGGAGTTCACCTCGTTCGTCGACACCTCAAGTGAGTTCGGCACCCAGCAGCTCATGGAGGGCGCCGTGGGCGCCGACGTGGACCAGCTGCAGGAGCGCCTCGGCGAGATCGGCCTCTGGAAGGGCGGGTCCACCGGCAAGTACGACGCCAAGACCGTCGCCGCGGTGAAGAAGTACCAGCGCAAGTACAAGCTGAAGGAGAACGGCAAGGTCGACGCCCGCACGCTCCGCGCGATCGTGGGCAAGATCACCATCGACCTGTCGTCCTACTCGCTCACCCTCGAGCGCAACGGCAAGGTGGTGAAGAAGTACTCCGTGGCCATCGGCCAGCCGCAGTACCCCACGCCCACGGGCACCTTCAAGATCGTGACCAAGCAGAAGAACCCCACGTGGATCCCGCCAGACTCGCCGTGGGCCGAGGGCCTCGGTGAGATCCCGCCCGGGCCGGGCAACCCGCTGGGCACCCGGTGGATCGGCACGTCGGCTCCGGCCGTGGGCATCCACGGCACGTACGCCGACTACTCCATCGGCACCGCCGCCAGCCATGGCTGCCTGCGCATGCACATCCCCGAGGTGGAGGAGCTCTTCGAGATGGTCTCGGTGGGCATGCCCGTGGAGATCAAGCCCTGACCGACGCCCCCGCGGTGCCGGCGCTCACCGACGCCGACTTCGACGCGAGGGTCATCGATGCGCAGGGCCTGGTGCTCGTGGACTTCTGGGCCCCGTGGTGCGCGCCATGCGCCAAGCTCTCCCCCGTGATCGAGGCCCTGGCCACCGAGCACGCGGGCGACCTGGCGGTGGCCGCGATCGACGTGGAGGCCCACCCGGCGGCACCCGCGCGGCACGCCGTGCTCTCCCTGCCCACGCTCATCCTGTTCCGCGACGGAGCGGAGGCGGAGCGACTCACGGGATCCCCGTCGGAGAAGAAGATCCGCAAGGCGCTGGAGAAGCACCTGTCGTAGGTACGATGGTGCCCACCCCGGTGCCAGGCACGTAACCGTGTTGCGGTGCCAGGCACCTAACCGTTCGTCCGGAGACCTCATGACCGACAGGCCCATGCCGCCCATGTACTTCAGCCTCCGCACGGTGCAGCCGTTCGCGGACATGTCACTCAGGCCCGTGGAGGGCGAGGAAGGCGTGGAGCTCACGATCGCCGATGGCCAGGTGGTGGGCATGCTGCTGCCCGACGTGCGCATGCTCAAGCGCCTCGAGGAGATCTGCGAGAAGGCCGGCATCGACCCCTACGAGTGCTGGCGCCGCGTGCAGGGCGACGTCGACCTCTCCATCAAGATCCGCGAAAAGACGGGCTGAACGCCGTCGCCCCTCCCCCCGGAGTGATGCGGGGGGGCCGCCTTCGGTTAGGTGCCTGACACCGGGGTGGGGCCAGCCGCAGGGCTCAGCCCAGCGCGCCCACCAGCTCGGCGGCCTCGGGGGCGCCGATGCGGCCGGTCTTCACCAGGCCCACGTCTCCCGACGGCTCGATGATGATGCCGGCCGGCACGCTCCAGATGGGCAGGGCACCCGCCTCGGGGTGCTCGTCGAGGTCGATGTCCACCACGGCGCGGCC
>CAIYRJ010000115.1 GCA_903928615.1 uncultured Actinomycetes bacterium
CCTGCCGGGAAACCCGGCCAAGTGGGCTAATGTACCGCCTCCCTGTGGGTTCTATGCCGCACTGCGGCGGGAGGTCTTGGCGGAATGCGGGGAGTCGACGCGACCCTCGAGGTACTGAAGCGCAATGGGGTGGACGCCATCTTCGGCATCCCCGGCGGTCCCCTCATCCCACTGTTCGACGCGCTGTTCGACGACTCGGACATCCGCCTGTTCCTCACCCGGCACGAGCAGGGCGCCGGCCACATGGCAGAGGGCTATGCCAAGGCGTCCGGCCGCGTGGCCGTGTGCACCGGCACCTCGGGGCCCGGGGCCACCAACCTCGTCACCCCCATCGCCGACGCCTACATGGATTCCGTGCCGATGATCGCCCTCACCGGCCAGGTGGGCTCCACCCGCGTGGGCACCGATGCCTTCCAGGAGGCCGACATCGTCGGCATCACGCTGCCGATCGTGAAGCACTCGTGGCTGGTGAAGGATGCCCACGAGCTTCCCACCGTGCTCGAGGAGGCCATGTACGTGGCCACCACGGGTCGCCCGGGCCCCGTGCTCGTGGATGTCTGCGTCGATCAGTGGGCCGTGGAGGTCGAGGACTACACCGGCCCCTTCCCGCCCGAGATGCCCGGATACAAGCCGCCGGCATCATCCGGCCACCCGCGGCAGCTGGCTGCCGCGGCGCGGGCCATCGCCGAGTCGAAGAAGCCGGTCTTCTACGTGGGAGGCGGCATCATCGCGAGCGGCGCATCCGATGAGCTGGTGCGCATGGCCGAGGTGGCGCAGATCCCGGTGGCCACCACCCTCATGGGCCTCGGCGGTTTCCCGGCGTCCAACCCCCTCTACATCGGCATGCCCGGCATGCACGGCATCGCCGCGGGCACGTTCGCCTTCCAGGAGAGCGATCTGGTGGTGGCCGTCGGCGTGCGCTTCGACGAGCGCGTGCTCTCCACGGTGATGAATGAGTGGGCACCGAACGCCAAGATCATCCACATCGATGTCGACCCGGCCGAGATCGGCAAGAACCGCGCAGCGCACATCGGCGTCGCCGGTGAGGCCAAGGCCGTGCTCGGTGCCCTTGCCGACACCTACGTGCAGCAGGAGGCACGTCACGACGACGCATCGCGCAGCGCGTGGATGAATCGCATCAACGGCTGGCTCGACGAATTCCCCTACCAGGTCGATGACGATGAGCCCGGCGTGATCGCCCCGCAGAACGTCATCCGCTCGGTCTACGACATCACCGGGGGCGACGCCATCGTGGCCACCGAGGTGGGCCAGCACCAGATGTGGGCCGCGCAGTTCTACCGCTTCGAGCAGCCCCGCAAGTGGATCACCTCCGGCGGCCTCGGGACGATGGGCTTCGGCCTGCCCGCCGCACTCGGCGCGCAGGTGGCGTTCCCCGACCAGCTCGTGGTGGACATCGCCGGGGACGGCTCGTTCGAGATGACGCTGCAGGAGCTCTCCACCGCGCAGACCTACGGCCTTCCCGTGAAGATCGTCATCCTCAACAACGGCTTCCTCGGCATGGTGCGCCAGTGGCAGGAGCTGTTCTGGGACAAGCGGTACTCGAACACCTCGTTCGCCGAGTTCCAGCCCGACTTCGCCGCGCTCGCCGGTGCCTACGGCATCCCCGGCATGCGCGTGGAGGACCCCGACGACCTCGATGACGCCCTGCGCGAGACGCTGTCCACCGACGGCCCCGCGCTCATCGACGTCCAGGTGAACCGCGACGCCAAGGTGTTCCCGATGGTGCCGCAGGGCAAGGGCCCCGACGCCATGCTCGTGAAGGACCCGGCGAAGTAGCACGCCGGGTCCTGGTGATCCTCGGGCACCCGCAGCGCGACAGCTTCTGCGGGGCGCTCGCGGATGCCTACGCAGAGGGCGCACGGGACGCCGGCCATGAGGTGCGCTTCCTCGCGCTGGGCGAGATGGACTTCGACCCCATCCGCCGCACCGGGTACGGCGAGGCGCCGCCGCTCGAGCCCGACCTCGTGCGCGCGCAGGAGGACATCGCCTGGTGCGATCACATGGCCTGGGCCTACCCCAACTGGTGGGGAACCATGCCCGCACTCATGAAGGGGTTCATCGATCGGGTCATCCTGCCCGGGTTCGCGTTCCAGTACCGCGAGGGCAAGCTGCTCTGGGACAAGCTGCTCACCGGCCGCAGCGCCCGCCTGCTCGTGACGATGGACACCCCGAAGGCCTGGTACCGGTGGGTCGTCGGCAGACCGGGCCACAACCAGATGCGCACGTCGGTGCTCGGGTTCTGCGGCGTGAAACCCGTGAAGACAAGCCAATTCGGGGTGGTCAAGAAGTCCACGCCCGAGAAGCGGGCGAAGTGGCTTGCCGAGGCGCGCAGGCTGGGGGCCGCGGCGCGCTGAGGTCCACCTGACCGTACTCCCACCACCGGGAGGCGTTTCGGGGCGAGAATAGAACCGAGTCCTCGTCCGTCTTCAACCAACGGGAAGGCCGGACTTGAGCACCGCGTCGAATCAGCAATCCGGCATTTCAATCGGTTCCCTCGCCCGGCGCACTGGCGTGCCGGTTGACACCCTGCGCGCGTGGGAGCGCCGCTACGGCGTGCTGCGACCCGAGCGCACCGACGGCGGGCAGCGCCGGTACGGCGATCGCGATGTCGAGCGCGTGCTGTGGCTGTCGGCCCGCGTTGCCGAGGGCCAGCGCATCTCGGACGCCGTGGCCGCCCTCAATGCGCTCGAGCGGGAGGATGACGAGGCCGACGCCCGGGGTGGCCCCACCGCCGCCCTGGCATCCCGACTGAACATCGCCGCTCGCCAGGGTGATGGCGCCCGCGTGGAGCTCGAGCTCGACCGGGCCTTCGCCGCCCTCCCGATGGTGCAGGCCATGGAGCTCGTGGTGTTCCCCGCCCTCGCCGACCTCGGCCGCCGCTGGGCCGAGGGCGAGCGCGTGGTGGTGGCCGAGCACCTGCTGAGCGCCGCCACCGAGCGGCGCCTCGCCGCCCGCCTCTCGGCGGCGCGACGTCCGCGCGGCCCCATCGGCATCGTGGCCTGCCCATCGGGCGAGCGCCACGCCGTGGGCGCGCTGTGCCTGTCGGTGCTCATGGCCCAGGATGGCTGGCGGGTGAGCTTCCTCGGCGCCGATACCCCGCTCGTGGAGGCCGACGCCGTGGCGCAGGCGCGCAGGGCGCGTGCATGCGTGGCCGTCTGCACCGTGCCCGGGTCCGCACGCGCCGCTGCCGCGGAGATCGCCGAGCTGCCGAACGCCCGCATGTGGGTGCTCGCGGGCCCGGATGCCCCCGACCCCGACGCCCACCAGATGCCGGTGTGGGGCCCGTCGCTCGAGGAGGCCCGCGCCTCCGCTGCCCTCCGCGCCGCGGAGGACTAGGCCCGGAATGCGCGGAGGGCGCCCGCTGGGCGCCCTCCGGAGTACCTCGACCGCGTCGCGGACCGGCCGCGGCGGGTTCTACATGCCCCGCACCGTGAGGCGGATACCGCGCCACGGGTTGATCGCGTAGCCGGGAATGGTCTGCGGCGTGGTGCCCACCGCCGACAGCCACATCTGGTACGCCGTGGCCGTGACCACACCGCCATGCCAGCGACGCCACACGATGCGCGGGTTCTGGTCGGGCGGCGGCGGGGAGATCGTGTCGGTGGTCTCCACCACGTTCCCGCCCTGGTCGAGCGTGCCCCACGGCGAGCGCGTGGCCGCCTGCCCCACGGTGCTCACGTTGCCCACGTAGATCTTCGCCAGGCCACCGAATGGGGTGATCTGGCACTGGGCGGCCGTGAACTGCGTCGGGCACCAGTCCGGGGCGATGCCCGGCAGGGCCTCGAAGCTCGCGAGGGGCTGCGTGCCCGCGTTGGTGACGTTGCCGTTGGCGTCCAGCTGCGTCTGGTTGGGCTGCTGGCCGGCGGCGCACCCGGAGGTGTCCACCGGGCAGTTGGTGTAGATGCCCGGGTTCGTCGGGTAGTCCCACCACGAGAACTTGCCGCCCCCGTTGGGGTCGAAGTACGCGGCCTTGATCCACTCGTCCTGGCTCGACACCGCGAAGCCGGACGTCGAGTTACGCGTGGCCGTGCGGTTCTTCATGGTGTACATGCCGGTCTCGGTCTTGGTCGAGAGGCGGATCGTGAACACGGTGCGCGTGAGCGAGGTCCCCGCGACCGTGGTGATCGTGTTGGTCTTCTTCGACAGCACCTTGCCATTGGCGATGGCGTTGGCCAGGCGGGCGCCGCGCGAGAAGTCACCCTGGTTGTAGGGCTTGTTGGCCCAGGCCGGTGACGACACGTAGTACCGCTGGCCGCGCGGGGCACGCATGTTCTTGTTGATCGACCCGTACTTCGGCCACACGCGCGAGCTCTGGGCGATGTCCCAGAGGTGGCGCGGGTTGCGGCCGAGCGGGTCGGCGGTGTTGAGGAAGGTCACGTACTGCGCCGTGGTGAGCTCGGTCTCGCCGATGCGGTACGTGTAGTCCACCGCTCCCACCTGCATGCAGGAGGTGGCCGAGACGGTCTGCACGGCGGGGTCAGGGTTGGCGTTGATGCCCGCACGCACCGCAGGGAAGGCGGCGAGGCACGACGCGCGATCCTGGTAGACGTCGTTGTAGAACGGGATGATCCACGCGGGGTCGTTGCTGGCCGAGCCCACGGTGACCATGTTGAGCGAGATGACCCCGGGGCGCGACGGCGCCTGCGGGAAGACCTCGGTGACCGTGCCCGAGAGGAAGTTCGACACGTAGAGGAAGCCGGCGGCGTCAGACGCCACGGCGATCGGCCGCCTGCCCGTCTGCGCGATGACCTTCGACTGCCCGCTCGGCGTGATGCGGGTGATGCTGCTCGAGCCGTCATTCGCGGTGTAGACGTTGCCCGAGGGGTCGATGGCGAGGCCGATGGGCCTGCGCGAGGTCCTGCCGAGGATCGTCGAGGCACCCTGCGGGGTGATCTTCGAGACGTTCCGCGAGTTCCAGTTGGCCGTATAGACGTTGCCCGCGCTGTCGAGGGCGAGGGCCTGCGGCCAGGCTCCCGTGGTGCCGAGCACCGACGACGCGCCCTGCGGCGTGATCTTCGTGACGGTGTTCGCGCCCTCGTTGGCCGTGTAGACGTTGCCCGCCGAATCGACGGCGATGCCCAGCGGACGTGATCCCGTGGTGCCGAGCGTGCTCGATGCGCCGGCCGGGGTGATCTTGGTCACCGTGCTGTCCACGTAGTTCGTGGTGTACACGTTGCCCGCCGAGTCGAGCGCGATTCCGATGGGCTGGCTGCCGGTGGTGCCGAGCGTGGTCGACGTGCCGTCGGGGGTGATCTTCGTGACGGTGTTGGCCGCGAGGTTGCTCGTGTACACGTTGCCGGCGCCATCGACCGCGATGCCGCGGGGGGTCTGTCCCGTGGTGCCGAGCTGCGTCGCCTTGCCGTTGGCATCGATCTTGGTGACCGTGTTTGCGCGCGAGTTGGCCGTGTAGACGTTGC
>CAIYRJ010000116.1 GCA_903928615.1 uncultured Actinomycetes bacterium
GCCGCCGGGCACGTGGTGGTAGAGCGACATGGCCTCCACCCCGAGCTCCGACGCCACCGCGCGCATGCTGCAGCCCTGCACCCCCGACTCGTCGATCACGGCGAGGGCGGCCTCGACCACGCGCTCGCGCGAGAGCGGCTCACGCTCTTCGCTCATGGGCGCGGCTCCTCGCGCTCGTCATCCGGCCTGCGGCGACGGCGGTCGTCGTCGCGCGACGCGTTGCCCCGATGGCGGATGCGGGTGAAGAAGTAGGTGATGCCGGCGCCGAGTAGGGCCGAGATGAGGATGACCACGATGAGGCTCGTGGAGGTGTCGAACACCCACCACGTCACCTCCACCTGCTGCGCGTTGGCGATGATGAACCACACCAGCAGGATGCCCGCGGCGATGCCGAGGATGGCCTTCCAGTTGGTGTCACCGCGGCGGTCCGGTGGGTTGCCGTCCCTCGACATCAGTCCTCCTCGGGAGGTGCGCTGCCGAGGATACTGTCGACCGCGGTCGCCGGGTCGATCTCGCGCGATATGACCCGCGCCGCGAGGGCGTCGATCGCGTCGTCGTCGGTACGCGCGGCCAGGTCGCGGGCCATGCGCTCGAGCGCCAGCGACCGCAGGTTGCGCCGCATGCCGTCGAGCGCGCGCTGGTCGGCCCGGCCCGACGCCGCGAGGTCGGCGCGGTGGCGCTCCACGGCGCCCCAGGCCTCCTCCACGCCCTGCCCCTCGAGCGCCTGCGTGAGCACCACGGGCGGGATCCAGCCATCCACCGGCACCAGCGTGAGCGCCGACTCCACCTCGCCCGCGAGGATGTCCGCGCCCGGGCGGTCGCACTTGTTGATCACGATCACGTCGGGGATCTCCATCACGCCGGCCTTGATCGCCTGGATGGCGTCCCCGCTGCCCGGCATGAGCACCAGCACCACGGTGTCGGCGAGCGCCTGCACCTCAACCTCGTTCTGGCCCGCCCCCACCGTCTCGACGATCACCACGTCGAACCCGGCGGCATCGAGGATGGTCACGGCGTCACCGGTGGCCTCGGCGAGGCCGCCCAGGTGACCGCGGCTGGCCATCGAGCGGATGAACACCCCCTCGTCGAGGAAGTGATCGACCAGCCGGATGCGGTCGCCCAGCACCGCACCGCGCGTGAAGGGGCTGGTGGGGTCGACGCTCACGATGGCCACCGTGAGGCCACGCGCGCGCAGGTACCGCACGATCGCCGCCGAGAGCGTGCTCTTGCCGGCGCCGGGCGAACCCGTGATCCCGATGCGCATGGCCCGCCCCGCCTTCGGGTGCAGCAACCGCATCACCTCGCGCCCCTCGGGGCCAAGCGACTCGGCCATCGAGATGGCGCGGCCGATGGCGCGGCGGCGCCCGGCGAGCACGCCGTCGGCCACCTCGGCGGGGGTCACGCGCGCGACCCCGGCATCAGCGGATCTCCTGGAGCGCCTCGGCCATCGCCACGAGGAGCCTGTCGGTCTGCTCGGGAAGGCCCACGGTGATGCGAAGTCCCCCGTGGGCACCGAAGCCGGCCGTGGGCCGCACGATCACGCCGCGCCGCGTGAGCGCCGCGTCGATGGCCTTTGCCTCGGCGTCGCCCACGTCCACGAACAGGAAGTTCGCCGACGATGGCAGTGGCTCGAGGCCCAGCGCCCGTAGCCCCTCGGCCATGCGCTCGCGTTCGGCCGATGCCTCGGCGATGCGCTGCGGCAGGTGCGCGGGGGCATCCTCGAGCGAGGCCACGGCCGCGGCCTGGGCCACGGCGTTCACGTCGAAGGCGTTGCGCACCGGGGACATCGCCTCGGCGATGCCCTCCGGGCCCGCCATCCACCCCACGCGCAGCCCCGCGAGGCCGTACGCCTTGCTGAAGGTGCGCATCACCACGAGGTAGCGCCCCTCGCGCAGCAGGGCCATGCCGTCGTGCGACCCCGGCGGCAGGTACTCGAAGTAGGCCTCGTCCAGGACGGGCAGCACGTGGGGCGGGAGGGCCTCGAGGAACCGTCGCAGGTCGGCGTCGCGCACCACGCCGCCCGTCGGGTTGTTGGGGCTCACCACCACCACGATCTTCGTGGCGGGCGTGACGGCTGCGGCCAGGGCGTCGAGGTCGTACGCGCCACCCGGATCGAGCGGCACGGGGGTCCAGGTGGCGGCCTCCACCGTGGCGCCCTGGCGATACGAGACGAACGACGGCCAGCACATCACGATCTCGTCACCCGGATCGAGGAACGTCATGCACAGCACCTTGATGAGGCTGTCCATGCCGTTGCCCACCACGATGCGCTCCGCGGGGAAGCCGTGGCGCTCGGCCAGCGCGTCGCGCACCGCCCAGGCGCCCGGATCGGGGTAGAGGTTCTGCTCGGCCGCCGCGCGCTGGATGGCATCGATGGCGAGGGGGAACGGCGGGTAGGGCCCCTCGTTGGACGCCAGCTTCGTGATGGGCACGTCGCCGAGCTCGCGGCGCAGCTCGGCCAGGGGGCGCCCGGGCACATAGGGCTGCACCGAGGCCAGGGTCGGCCGTATCAGCGCGGGGTCGAGATGCGGCGCGTTGGACACGGGACGGAGGCTACACTCGCCGCCGATGCCGGAACTCGACGATCTCGGGCTCTTCCCGCTCGGACTGGTGCTGCTGCCGGGCGAGCGCGTGCCACTGCACCTGTTCGAGCCGCGCTACCGCCAGCTCATGGCCAACTGCGTGCTCGACGATCGCCCCTTCGTGATCCTGCAGGACCACGGCGAGGGCGCGTCGCCCATCGGCTGCACGGCGCGGTTCGTGGCCCTTGGGCGCCGATTCGTCGATGGCCGCCTGAACGTCACGGTGGCGGGTGGCGCCGTGGTGCGGGTGCTCGAGCAGACCTCCGGCCGCATGTACCTCTCGGCGTGGGTGGAGGAGGTGGCCGACGAGGCACCCGACGCCCCAGACGA
>CAIYRJ010000117.1 GCA_903928615.1 uncultured Actinomycetes bacterium
GCCCAAGGAGGCCTAGGCCGCAAGGTCTGGACATTCCGTGCTTCACCTCCGGGGGGCCTTCGGGCCCCCCGGAGTCGTTCCCGGGGAGGAATGCGCTGCATATCGGCGTATTCACCAGCGCAGTCAATCCCACCCGGGGGTACGCACATGGGAACCAACGCAAGCGGCCAGCGCAACCAGAGCTGGGTCGACTTCGCCGGCGTGATGCTGGCGATCGCGGGCTTCTTCCAGATCATCTACGGAGCGGCGGTCTTCGCCGAGTCCGGCTACATCGTGAACAAGCTCCTGTACTGGAACATGGAGTCGTGGGGCTGGGCCCACCTCATCGTGGGCGTCACGCTGCTCTGCACGTCCTGGTTCGTCTTCCAGGGGAACCAGGTGGCAGAGGTGTTCGCCATCATCGTGGCGGCGGCGAGCCTGTTCATCCATGCGTCGACGGTGCAGTTCGCGCCGTTCTGGAGCGTGGTGATCATCGTGATCGACGTGCTCATCATCTATGGCCTCGTCGTGCACGGCGACCTCCGTCGCATGAAGGAGCGCATGTAGCAACCGGCGCGCGCACCGGGGGCGTTCGTCCCCCGGTGCGCGCCTGTCGGCTCCCCCCGGCCGCCCTGCCCTCCTCCAGCGGTTATGCTCGCGCCCGTTTTCCTACAAGGAGAGGGTGATGGCGGTACGCGTGGGCATCAACGGGTTCGGTCGCATCGGCCGCAACGTCTTCCGTGCGGCGACGAGCCGGGCGAAGGGCGAGGTCGAGATCGTCGCCGTCAACGACCTGACGGACGCCAAGACGCTGGCGTACCTCCTCAAGTACGACTCGGTGTTCGGGGTGTACCCCGGCACGGTGGAGCACGAGGGCGACGCCATCATCGTGGACGGCACGCCCATCCGGGTGCTGGCCGAGCGCGACCCGGGCAACCTCGCCTGGGGCGACATGGGCGTGGATATCGTGGTGGAGAGCACCGGCTTCTTCACCAAGCGCGCCGACGCCGCCAAGCACCTTGAGGGTGGCGCGAAGAAGGTGATCATCTCCGCGCCGGCCACCGAGCCCGACCTCACGATCGTGCTCGGCGTGAACGACGACCAGTACGACCCGGCGAAGCACGACGTGGTGAGCAACGCGTCCTGCACCACCAACTGCCTCGCGCCGGTGGCCAAGGTGCTCGACGACGCCTTCGGGCTCGAGCAGGGCTTCATGACCACCTGCCACGCGTACACCAACGACCAGCGCATCCTCGACCTGCCGCACTCCGACCTGCGCCGCGCACGCGCCGCCGCGCTGTCGATCATCCCGACGTCTACGGGCGCCGCGCGCGCCATCGGCGAGGTGCTGCCGCACCTCAAGGGCAAGCTCGACGGCATCGCCCTGCGCGTGCCCACGCCCGACGGCTCGGTGGTCGACCTCGTGGCCGACCTCCGCGACGCCCCCGGCAAGGACGAGATCAACGAGGCGCTGCGCGAGGCCGCGAACGGCCCCATGAAGGGCATCCTCGGCTGCTGCGACGACCCCATGGTGTCGCGCGACATCGTGGGCGACTCGCACTCGTCGCTCGTCGACACCGCGCTCACGATGACCATGGGCAACCAGGCCAAGATCATCTCCTGGTACGACAACGAGTGGGGCTACTCGTGCCGGGTGGTCGATCTCGCGCAGAAGCTGCTGCCGTAATGGCGCCGCTGGTCCAGGTGGATTCCCCGGGCCAGTCGTGGGCCCAGGAGCGCGTGCTGGTGCGCGCCGACCTCAACGCGCCGCTGGAGGGCGCGCCGGGCGGCGCGCAGCGCGTGGCCGACGACGCCCGCATCCGCGCCTCGGTGGCCACGATCCGCTACCTCCTCGACAACGGCGCCGCGGTGGCGGTGTGCTCGCACCTCGGCCGCCCCAAGGGGCAGCGGGTGCCGGATCTCTCGCTCGCGCCCTGCGCGGCGCGGCTGTCGGAGCTGCTCGGCCAGCCCGTGGAGTTGCTTCCCGACTGCATGGGCTCCGAGGTGGAGGCCCGGGTGCGTGCGCTGCAGCCGGGTGAGGTGGTGATGCTCGAGAACCTGCGCGTCCACGGCGAGGAGGAGGCCAACGACGGCGCGTTCGCCGATCGCCTGGCCGCCGGCTTCACCCGGTACGTGAACGACGCCTTCGGCGCCGCGCACCGCGCGCACGCGTCCACCGAGGCCGTGGCGCGCCGCCTCGACCCCAGCGCCGGCCTGCTGCTTGCCCGTGAGGTGGAGGTGCTCGGCGGCCTGCTCGACGACCCCGATGCGCCGTTCGTCGCCGTGCTCGGCGGTTCGAAGGTGAGCGACAAGCTGCCGCTCATCGAGAACCTGCTCGACCGCGCCGACCGCATCCTCATCGGCGGGGCGATGTGCTTCACGTTCCTCAAGGCGCTGGGCGACCCCGTCGGCACCTCGCTGCACGAGGACGAGGAGGCCCAGGCGCTCGCCCTGCGCCTGCTCGATCGCGCCGCGAAGGTGAACTGCACGCTGCAGCTGCCCACGGACATCCTCGTGGCCGACCGCTTCGACGCGTCGGCTGAGCTGCAGGTGGTGCCGAGCGACGAGATCCCCGATGGCTGGATGGGCGTGGACATCGGCCCGCGCACGGCCGAGGCCTACCGCGAGGTCATCATGGGCGCCGGCACGGTGTTCTGGAATGGCCCCATGGGTGCCTTTGAGATCCCGCCCTTCGCCGAGGGCACCCGCGCGGTGGCCGAGGCCATGGCCGCATCGCCGGCGTCCACGGTGGCCGGGGGCGGCGACTCGGGTGCGGCCCTCGGCGACATGGGCCTGGCCGACCAGCTCACGTGGGTATCCACCGGTGGAGGCGCCGCCCTCGAGCTGATGGAGGGCCGCATGCTCCCCGGCGTCGCGGCCCTGCCGACCGCATGAGCGTCGGCCGCCGCCCGCTGGTGGCGGGCAACTGGAAGATGCACAAGACAGCCGTCGAGGCGCGCGACTTCTGCGTGGCGCTGGCCGGGCTGGTGGATTCCGGCGCGCCCGTGGACGTGGCGGTGTGCCCGCCCTTCACGGCGCTGCAGGCGTCGTCCGATGCGCTCGCCGGCACCGAGGTCGCCGTGTACGCGCAGAACGTGCACGAGGCGGACGCCGGCGCCCACACCGGAGAGGTGTCGGCTGCGATGCTGATCGACGCCGGTGCCGATGGCGCGCTGGTGGGGCACTCCGAGCGCCGGGCGGCCGGGGACACCGACGCGCAGGTGGCAGCCCGCGTGCGGGCCGGCATCGACGCCGGGCTGCTCGTGGTGATGTGCTGCGGGGAGTCCATCGACACGCGCAGGGCCGGGGAGACAGAGGAGTGGGTGACCCGCCAAGTGCGCGAGGGGCTCGCGCAGGCCACGGCCGCGGACATCGATCGCCTGGTCATCGCGTACGAGCCCATCTGGGCCATCGGCACGGGTGAGACCGCCACGCCCGATCAGGCACAGGAGGCCTGCGCCATCGTGCGCGCGGTGGCATCGGAGGTGGTGGACGGCCAGCGCCTGCGCGTGCTCTACGGCGGCAGCGTGAACCCCGGCAACGCCGCCGAGCTGATGGCCTGCCCCGACGTGGACGGCGCGCTGGTGGGCGGCGCGAGCCTCGACCCCGAGTCGTTCGCGGCCATCGTGGCCGCCGCCGCATGAGCGGCCCTCTCGTGCTCGTGGTGATCGACGGGTTCGGCGTGGCGCCGCCCGGGCCGGGCAACGCCGTGGCCCTCGCGCGCACCCCGGCACTCGACGCGCTCGCGGCCGAGGGATCGGCCACGCTGCTGCAGGCGAGCGGCCTGCCCGTGGGGCTCCCCGACGGCCAGATGGGCAACAGCGAGGTGGGGCACCTGAACCTGGGCGCGGGCCGCCGCGTGCCCCAGATGCTCGTGCGCATCGACGAGGCCGTGGCGGCGCCGGGCGGGCTCGCCGCGGTGCCGGCGATCGCCGCCGCGCTCGATGCCGCCCGCGGGCACACCCTGCACCTGGTGGGGCTGGTGGGCGACGGCGGGGTGCATGCCAGCCAGCGCCACCTCGTGGCCCTGCTCGAGGCCGCCCGGGCCCAGGGAGTGGATCGCGTGGTGGTGCATGCGATCACCGACGGGCGCGACTCGCGGCCCGATTCCGCGCTCCCGGCCATTCGCGACCTCGAGGGACGCGGCGCCGTGGTGGGCACGGTGGTGGGTCGCTACTGGGCCATGGACCGCGATCACCGTTGGGATCGCACTCAGCGCGCGTACGACGCCATGGTGGCGGGCCACGGCGAGTCGGCCGCATCGGCGGCGGAGGCCGTGCAGCGTTCGTACGACGCCGGGGTCACGGACGAGTTCCTCGAGCCATGGGTCATCGGTGACCCGGGCGAGGGACGCATCCGCCCGGGTGATCAGGTGATCGTCTGGAACTTCCGCCCCGACCGCGCGCGGCAGATCACCGAGGCGCTCGGCGCCCCCGCCTTCGACGGCTTCGATCGCGGGTCCGCTCCGCCGCTGCCGGCCATCACCACGATGACCCGCCTGCGTCGCGAGTGGACATACCCCGTGGCGTTCGAGGCCGAGGACGTGCGGCAGGGGCTGGCGGAGTCGGTGAGCGACGCCGGGCGCAGCCAGCTGCACGTGGCCGAGACCGAGAAGTACGCCCACGTGACCTACTTCTTCAACGGTGGCCGCGAGGAGCCGTTCGGCGGCGAGGACCGGGTGCTCGTGCAGAGCCCGCAGCACGTGGCCACCTACGACGAGGCCCCCGAGATGAGCGCCTCGGGCATCCGCGACGCCGTGGTGGGCGCGCTCGGCGAGGGCGGTCGTGAGTTCATCGTCGTCAACTTCGCCAACGCCGACATGGTGGGGCACACCGGCGTGGTGCCCGCTGCCGTGCGCGGCATCGAGGCCGTGGACGCCTGCATGGCCGACATCCGCCCCGCCGTGGCGGCGGCCGGTGGGCTGCTGGTGGTGACGGCCGACCACGGCAACTCCGAGGTGATGATCGAGCCCGACGGCAGCCCCAACACCGCGCACACCACCAACCCGGTGCCGCTGTGGATCGACCGACCGGGCCTGCCGCTGCGCGAGGGTCGCCTGGGCGATGTCGCGCCCACCGCGTGCGCGCTGATGGGCTGGGACGCGCCCGCGGCGATGACCGGCGACGTCCTGCTGGACGCGGGCAAGTAGCATCCCCCGCCGATGAGCACCCGACCCCAGGAATGGCTTCCCGATCCGTCCGGCCAGCACGAGCTGCGCTGGTGGGATGGCAATCGCTGGACCGAGCACGTGAGCGACGCCGGCGAGACGTCCACCGACCGCCCGGACGACCTCGGCTACCCGCCGCCGCCCCCGCGCGGCTCGGGGCCCGACGCACCCGCCAAGCGGTCGGGACGCGCCACGGCGTCGCTCGTGCTGGGCATCGTGGGCGTGCTGGTGTTCCCGGTGGTCTGCTCCACGCTGGCGATCATCTTCGGGGCGCTCGCGCTGCGTGACATCGGCGACCGCAAGGACATCGCCGGCCGCACCATGGCGTGGTGGGGCCTGGGCCTGGGCATCGCGGGCCTGGTCATCGGCATCGCACTGATCGCCTACAGGTTCGCGTAGATGGGCGCGGTCTCCGGGCGCATCAGCATGAAGGCGCAGTCGCCCGACGGCTACCGGGCCCTCGCCGGGCTCACCCGTGCCGGGCACCCCGATCACGCCCTCGCCGAGATCGTGAAGCTGCGCGCGTCGCGCATCAACAACTGCCGCTACTGCGTGGACGCCCACACGGCGGGCGCGCAGAAGGCCGGCGTCACCGATGACCGCATCGCCGCCACGGCCGACTGGCAGGCCTCCGATCTGTTCGACGAGCGCGAGCGAGCGGCGCTGGCCCTCACCGACCTGATCACCCGCACCGACACGCTCTCCCATGCGGAGGACTCCGCGGCAGCTCCGGTGTGGGACGTCGCAGCCGAGGCCTTCCCGGGCGACGAGCTGGTGCAGCTGGTGTTCACCATCGCGGCCATCAACACCTGGAACCGCATGATGATCGCGGAGGCCGTCAGCACCGACGGCTGAGGCCGCCGTGGCGGCGCCGCCCGCAGGGAGCGCTAGCGCACGCGGATGAGCGAGGTGATGACGTCGCGGCGCTGCTCCATCGAGAGCACCTCGTGGCCGTGGTCGTGGCACCAGGCCGGCAGGTCGAGGAACACCATGGGGTCATCCGCCAGCACCTCGAGAACCTCGCCCGGGACCATGCCCACGATGGCGTCGCGGGCCATGGTCACCGGCACCGGGCACCAGGTCCCGAGGGCGTCCACCGACCTGTCATGCGGCGTGCTCATGCGGGCGCCATCCTCCGCAGGGCATCGACCGCCTCGGCGTAGGCCGTGACGGCCTCGGCCACCTCGGCGTCGGTGGTGGCGGGCCCCGCCGTGAGCAGCACCGCCGAACGCGCGGCCTCGTCGTCGAGGCCGATGGCCTCGAGCACGGGTGACGCCTTGCCAGCGCCGAAGGTGCACGCCGAGCCCGGCGACACGGCCACGCCGCGGGCGGCCATGGCCAGTGCCACCGCCTCACCCTCCACGCCCTCGGCCGATACCTGCACGTGGCCCGGCAGGCGGTCGGGTACCGCGGGACCGTTGAGGCGGGTTCCGGGAACGGCCAGCAGGCCGTCGGCAAGCGCCGCCGCGCACGCGCGCATGCGTGCC
>CAIYRJ010000118.1 GCA_903928615.1 uncultured Actinomycetes bacterium
GAGCGAGGTGTAGCCACGCGACACCGCGTGGCAGGTGTCGCCGGGGCCGAGCCCCAGCACATCCGCCGCGTAGCCCTCCACCGACATGCGCATGTCGCGGTGGGCGTGCATGGCGCCCTTCGGCTTTCCGGTCGACCCCGACGAGTAGACGATGTAGGCCAGGTCGTCGGCGTCCACCGGGGTGATGGGGGCGGGGCGCGCCTCATCCAGTTGCTCCGGATGCATCACCCGCCAGGGCCCCGCGGGCACCGGGTCGTCGGCGATCACGATGCTCACCGCGGCATCCTCGAGCACCGACGCCAGCAGCTCCGGGTCCATCGCCGGGTCGAGGGGAATCGCCACCCCGCCTGCGGCGGCGATGCCGAGCACCGCCTGCACCCAGTGGCGCCCGTCGCGGTTCACCACGGCCACGTGTTGCCCTCGCCGCAGCCCGGCCGCGCGAAGCGCCCCGGCGGCCCGCCGCATGGCCGCGCTGAGGGCATCGAAGTCCCAGGTGCCCTCCTCGTCGCTCACGGCGGGATGCGCCCCCCGCCCATCGCGCCGATGCTGCTCCACGAGAAGGTCGACCAGGTTGGCGGTGACAGTCACCCCCCCAACCCCGGTGACTGTCACCGTGCGTGCGGCGCTGCCCCCGGATCGCCCATCCTGAGGCGGGATGGCGCTGTCGGGTGACTGTCCCTCCCCGGGTTCGGTGACTGTCACCGTGGTGGGCGCGCTCATCACCTCGGCCAGGGCGTCGATGGCCTCCGGGGGCACGCGGTTCGGCAGCACCAGCACGGCGTCGGTGGCGCCGGCGTCCGCGAAGCGGGCCAGCTCGGCTGCGATCTCCTCCGGGCTGGCGGCGAGGCCGCGGGAGGGCAGCCACTTCAGGTACGACGCCGGCTTGTTGCCGAGCGCCTCGGCCTCGGGGGCGATCCACTCGAGGGCCTCGTCGTGGTGGCGCACGGGCAGCGCGTAGATGTACACGGCCACCCGCAGCGGGCTCTCGATGCCCGCCTGCTCGCGCGCCTCGCGCGCGATGGCCACGCGGGCCCGCAGGTCGTCGGGCTCAAGGAAGGCCGCGAAGATGCCATCGCCGCGGGTGCCGGCCACCTGCAGCAGGCGCTTCTTGTGGGCGGCGATCAGGATCGGCGGGCGCGGGGACGACATCACCGGCGGGTTGCAGGGCGCGTCGTCGAGCAGGCCCTCGAGCGTGGCGCCATCGGGCTGCGACCACATGGCCTCGATCACGTCGAGCGCCTGCATGAGGCCCGCGGTGCGCTCCCTGGGCTCGGGGAATGGGTAGCCGTAGGCCTGGTGCTCGCCCTTGTCGGATCCGGTGCCGATGCCGAGGATGAGCCTGCCGCCGGAGATGACGTCCACCACCGACGACATCTTCGCCGCGAGGGGCGCGGGTCGGTATGACGCCGACATCACGGCGGTGCCCAGCGCGATGCGGTCGGTGACGGCCGCCACGGCGGCCAGCCCGGTGAAGACGTCGAAGGCGTCGTCGCGCGACAGGCGCCCCGGCGTCCAGAGGTGGTCGTTCAGCCAGGCCGACGCGAACCCGAGCGATTCGGCCCGGATGGCTGCATCGCGGAGGTCAGGCCACGTGGACGCGTACTGCGGGAGCCGCAGCCCGACCCGGAGGCCGGGGCCCTCCCCGGGGGTCATCCCCCGAGGACGAGCACCACGTCGACGTCGGGCTGCACCGTGACGGCCGCCGACTCCACGCCGCTGCCCGCGGTGAGTGCCTCTTCGGTCTGGGCGCCTAGGTCGGCCGCCACCTGCTGGGCCGCGGCATCCTCGCCCGTGCGGTAGTAGGCGACGGTGTTGGCCTGGGTGGCCGGGGCGTCGCCGACGCCGACATTCGCGTAGCCGATCGACTCCGCCTGTGCCTGGGTCTTCGCGGCGAGGCCGCTCGTCTCCGTGCCGTTGAGGATGACCAGGTTGATCTGGTCACGCGCCGGGGCACCCGCCACCGTGGCGCCGGTCGTGCCGGTGGTGCCCGTGGTACCCGTCGTGCCGGTGGTGTCGGTCGTGCCGGTGGTCGCGGTGGTCGCCGTGGTGCTGGTGGTGGCGATCGTGGCCGTGGTCTGCACGGCGTCCGCGACGGTGGGCAGCACCACGCCCCCGCCATCGCCACGGGCGAACCACCCGACGACGAATCCGATGACGATGCAGGCGACTGCGAGGAGCACTGGACGTGCCCACTGGTTCGCGCCGCCTCCTCCCGAGGATTGGCTACCCATGGCCGGAAACTCTAGCGGCATTCCCCGGGGGCGTGCTTTCGGGGGCCTTGCGGATTACCCGACGCCGCACCCTGCTGCTATGTTCCTCCTCGACCCGCGGGCCGTCCGGCGCCTCCTACGAGCGCCACGCCGACCGCGTGACGGGTCCTTCAGTCCGCATCGGCCCCACCCGGGGGCCTGCCGCGCATGGCGCCACGTCATGCGCTGAGAGGTGCCAGATGGCATGAGCACATCCATAGAGCCCACCGAGGCGCTATCCCCCGCGGAGCGGCTCGAGGCCGCGCTGGCCGATCCGGCCGCGTGGTGGCCCAACGTGGTGCTGCGCGAGCACCAGATCGAGGCCCTCGACGAGCTCGGCGTCCGACTCCGCACCGGCGCAACCCGCACGTGGGTGGACGCCCCCACCGGATCCGGCAAGACCATCACCTTCTGCGCGCTGGCCGCGGCCCTCGACGGCTCGGCCGTGGTGTTCGTGCCCCGCCGCAACCTGGCCGAGCAGACGGCGCAGGCGCTCACCACATTCTTCCCCGACGTGCCATTCACCATCGATGGCGTGGGGTCCATCGGGCGGCCCGGCGTGGCCATCTGCACCTACCAGGCCGGCCTGCGCAACCAGGACGATGCCGACTGGGACTCCGTCACGCTCGTGATCTGCGACGAGGCGCACACCACGCTCGGCGCGCAGACCCGCCGCATGATCGACCGGGCCGAGAACGCCGTGATCGTCGGCTTCACCGCCACGCCCGCCACCACCACCGGCCACGTGGAGCAGGTGTTCGGTCCGGTGGCCGCCACCCTCGACCGCCAGTCGGCCATCGATCGCGGCATCCTCTGCCCGCTGCGTTCCCTGCGCGTGGAGCGGGCGGTGGACCTCTCGGACGTCACCCGCGTGCGCGGCGACTTCGACCAGGCGAGCCTGGGCCGCGCCCTTGACCGCGCCCTCTGGCACCGCGCCTGCGCCGACGTGTGGGCCGAGCACTTCATGCCCCTCGGGCTCGCGGGCGTGGCCTACACCGCCACCGTGGCGCAGGCGCACGCCCTGGCCGACGAGATGACCGAGCGCGGGGCGAAGGCCGCTGCGGTGTCGGGCCAGACCCCCGCGCGCGACCTGCAGCGCATCCTGCGCGAGTTCGGGGCGGGGAAGATCGACGTGCTCTGCAACGCCGACCTGCTCACCGAGGGCTGGGACGAGACGCGCGCGTCGGTGGTGATGCACCTGGCCCCCACCACGAGCGAGCGCGTGTTCGTGCAGCGCCTCGGGCGCGTCATGCGCCCGGCCCCCGACAAGGAGGCCGTGTCGGTGGAGTTCCTGCCGGCCGGCGACCCCATGGGCGTGCAGACCAGCCACGACCTCTTCGGCATGGGCTGGTACAAGCCGCTCGGCCGCGTGGCCGGTCCGCCCGAGGGCGGCGAGCGGGGCAAGCTGGCGCGCGCGGCCGAGCTGCTCGCGCAGCAGGACGGCGGCCGCGCGAGCCTCGTGAACCCGGGAGCCGCGCCGTCTGCGCTGGTGGCGGGCTTCCAGGACGGCGGCTGGCGCGAGGCCGACCCCGCGCAGATCCCCATCGGCGTGATGGAGGAGTGGGTGGAGGCCGCCGCGCGCGACACCGACTGGCAGGAGGTCGCCGAGACGCTCGCCGCGGGGGTCGACCCGCTGGGCGCGCATGCCTGGTGGGCGCTGTCGGGAGTGGTGGCGCGCAAGGCCGAGAACGGCGATGAGCAACCGCTCTGGCGCGCCTGGGCGCTGGCGCTGCTCGTGCAGCCCGACCTGCGCCAGGCGTTGCCGGCCGATGCCCCCCGGGCGATCCTCGACCGCCTGCGCATGACCGCCCGCGAGCGCATTCGCGCGCTGTGGTTCCACGCCGACCAGGCGGGCAAGTGGGAGAACGTGGCGTCCCTCGAGCAGCAGGGCCGGTCTGCCGAGCGCCGCCGCCGCTGGTCAGCGCTCGACTCCGCATCGTCGTGGGCGCCCGCCTGGGCCTGGGAGGTCTCGCGCGGCCTGGCCGACGCCAGCCGCCCCGGGCGCAACCAGGAGATCCATCGCATCGCCAAGTGGGAGTCTCAGCACCTCATCGAGAACGGCGGCGAGATCGGCCTCATCGGCCTGTGGCTGCGCGCCGTCGGCGCTCCCGCGCCCGACCCCGTGGAGCCCCCCGCGGAGGGCTCGCCCCTCAAGGTGGGTCAGGCGGGCCGCGTGGTGCTGGCGCTCGGGCCCGGTGACGTGCCCCTTCGCAGCGAGGACATCCGCGTGGCCAGCCGCGCCGCCGGCACGTGCGGTGGATGGGCCGCGCTGCGCGGCGCGCTCGACGCCATCGACTGGACCGAGCCCGAGGCCCGTCGCGCACTGCGCGCCGCGGTGGGAAGCCGCAACTCCCGGGCCCTGCACAGCGCGCGGGTGTGGAACCAGCTGCGCCCCAAGGCTCCGCGCCTGCCCGAGGCCGCCGAGATCGGCATCGGCGTGCAGGGCGCGGAGGACGGCAGCAGTACGCGCAGGCGCCGCCGCCGCAGGCGCAAGATGGCCACGTCGGAGGTGGGAGAGGCCACCACTGCGGCGTCGTCAAACGGCGCGGGTGGTGATGGCGATGCCGCGGGCGACGGCCCCGGGGCGAATGGCGCGGATGCCGCCGCGGCACCGGCCGGCGATGCCACGGCCGAGGGCACCCAGCCGCGCAAGCGCCGCCGCCGCCGACGTCGTCGTCCGGCGGGAAGCGCGGCGTCCGGTGGTGACGGCGGAGGTTCCGCCGACGCGGCGGCACCCGACGCGGGATGAGCGCGGAGGGCTCCCAGGGCGCGGGCTCGGTGGCCGATCGCCGCTGGGCGCGGGTGCGGGAGCTCGCGGCCGACATCGCCCGCCTTGAGGTGCTCGATCGCGACGACGCCCTCGATGAGGACGGGCGCATGGAGCTCGCGCGCCTGCGCATCCAGGCCGAGCGCGCCAGCACGCGGGCGATGCTGGCCGATGAGCTGGCCGACCGCATCGACCAGGCCGAGCGCACCCGCGACAGGAGCGGCGGTGCTGCCGGAACCTGACACCGCATTCTTCAACTGCCCTTAACCTGCGTTACCCGGGCCTTCACATGGGGGGCCTACCGTGCCGCACGTGCAAGATGAGGGCATGAACGACCCGCTTCCTCCGTTGGATTCCCGTCCGGGCCCGCCTGATGGGCTTCCGCCGCTGGCCCCGCGCCGCGCGCCGTCGCAGGCCGGCCTGCCGCCGCTCGGGCCTGCCGAGCCCGCTCCCGAGGCCACGACGGATTCCGCCGCGACAGCATCCGGGCAGGGCGCCCCGCCGCCCGCGCCGCCGTCGGGCGCCC
>CAIYRJ010000119.1 GCA_903928615.1 uncultured Actinomycetes bacterium
CCTCGCAGATTCCTCCCAGCTGCGCCTCATCGAGGCCGTCACCCCATCGGACAGCATCTCGCCTCAACTGCGGAACCTCACGACGGAACTCGGCAAGCGCGTGTAGCCAGCCGGTGACAGTCACCATCGCACTCCGGTGACAGTCACCGGCTCGGCACGAAGGCCGTAAAACGCCCGCACATGGCGGTTCTTTCGGCCGTGGGTGACAGTCACCAACGCCTTTTGGTGACTGTCACCGGTTGGCGCCTCGCTCTTCCCTGTCTTGACATCCGAGACACCCGGTAGCGTCAGGGGCGTCGGGCGTCCCCCTTTGGATCCCGGCACTGGCGCTCGCGCCAGCAGGCCCCGCGGTTCTCGGCAGGCTGCGGGGCCTGTCTACGCCACGGGGGTGGCGGGGCTCAGTGGCCGGCGGCGTCCCAGGCGTCGCGCAGCGAGCGCTCGTAGGGCGCGCGGTGCACGCCCTGCTCGGTGACGATGGCGCTCACGAGCCTGGCGGGGGTGCGATCGAAGGCCGGGTTGGCGACGGGGGCCTCAGGCCACGACGCCGGGCGACCGAACAACGAGAGCCCGCGCACCTCGTCGGCGGCGCGCTCCTCCACCGGGATCTCCGCGGCTGAGGGCATCGAGAGGTCGAGTGTCGAGGTTGGCGCGGCGACGATGAAGGGGATGCCGTGCTCGCGCGCGAGGATCGCCACGCCGTAGGTGCCGATCTTGTTCACCACGTCGCCATTGGCCGCGATGCGGTCGGCCCCCACCACCACGTGGGTCACCCTCCCCTGCGACATGAGCATGGCGGCCATGTTGTCGCTGATCAGCGTGAAGGGGATGCCGTCCTGCGCGAGCTCCCACGCCGTGAGGCGCGAGCCCTGCAGCAGCGGCCGGGTCTCGTCCACCACCACGGTCACGGTGGGGTCGTTCTCGTATGCCGCGCGGATCACCCCGAGCGCCGTTCCGTAGCCCCCGGTGGCGAGCGCGCCGGCATTGCAGTGCGTGAGGATGCTCGCGCCGCGGATGAACAGCGGCACGGCGTGGCGCCCCATCGCGTGGCAGCGCTCCACCTCGTCCGCGTGGATCGTCCGCGCGGCGTCGGCAAGCTCGGCCGCGATCTCGTCGGGCGTGCCCTCGTGATCGGCCACGATTCCGGCCATGCGGTCGACGGCCCATGCGAGGTTCACGGCCGTGGGACGCGCGTCGCGCAGCTCGGCGATGGCACGGCCCATCTCGGCGTCGAACGACTGCCGCGTGGCGCTGGTGGCCGCCGCGCCGTGGGCGGCGAGCGCCACCCCCATCGCACCCGCCACGCCGATGGCGGGTGCGCCGCGCACCACCATCGCCTTGATTGCGTCCACGACCTCGGGCCAGCTGGTGAACTCAGCGTGCACCACCTCGCCGGGCAGGCGCGTCTGGTCGAGCATGACCACGGCCCCATCGCGCAGGGCCAGGATGTCCTCGGGGGCGAGGCCGGGCGCGGGCGTGCTGCCGCTCTCCGACCCCGCCCCCGGGGCGATGCCGCTGGGGTCCGGGCTAGGGCTCAGGTGCCCTGGTCCCAGGAGGCCAGGTACTTCTGCTGCTCCTCGGTGAGCGCGTCGATCTCCACGCCCATCG
>CAIYRJ010000120.1 GCA_903928615.1 uncultured Actinomycetes bacterium
AACCAGATGCCCTCGGCGTGGTCGCGCACGTGGATCCAGTCGCGCACCTGCTGGCCGTCGCCGTACACCGGAAGCGGCAGGCCGTCGAGCGCGTTGGTGATGAACAACGGCACGAGCTTCTCGGGGTACTGCCGGGGGCCGTAGGTGTTCGACCCGCGCGTGATGACGATGTCGTATCCGAAGGTGTGGTGGATCGCCAGGGCCTGGAGGTCGCCGCCGGCCTTGCTGGCCGAGTAGGGCGACGACGGCTGGATCGGATCGGTCTCGCGGAAGGCGCCGGTGGGGATGGAGCCGTACACCTCGTCGGTGCTCACCTGCACGAAGCGGCGCACGCCCGCCTCGCGCGCGGCCATGATGAGCGTCGCGGTGCCCACGACGTCGGTCTCGATGAACTCCGTGGGGTTGTGCAGCGAGCGGTCCACGTGGCTCTCGGCCGCCAGGTTGATGACCACCTCGCAGCCCTCCACCGCGGTGCCCGCCACCTCGGGGTCGGCGATGTCGCCGTGGATGAACGAGTAGAGCGGGTTGCCCATGAGCTCGGCCACGTTCGCGGGGTTGCCCGCGTAGGTGAGCTTGTCGAGGTTGACCACCTCGTGCCCCTGCTCGATGGCGACCCGGATGACCTCCGAGCCGATGAACCCGCAGCCGCCGGTGATGAGGACCTTCACGAACGCTCCCTGACGTAGTCGGCGAGGGCATCCTCCCACGCGCGCAGGCGCGGGGCACCCTCGTGGGTCACCTCGAGCACGCTCACCGCGGGGCGGGGCGCCGGGCGGGCGAAGGCCTCGGTGGTGGTGTCGCGCACCTCGCACTCCACGCCGGCGAGCCGGTAGGCCTCGCGCGCGAGGCCGGCCCAGGTGGTGCTGCCACCTCCGGCCACGTGGTAGGTGCCCGCGGGCTGGTCGACCAGCGCCACCAGGGCCGGGCAGAGGTCGCGGGTCCACGTGGGGCACCCCACCTGGTCGGCCACCACGTCCACGTGGTCGCGCGCGGGGTCGGACCCCAGCGCGATCATGGTGTCCACGAAGTTGCGGCCGTGGGCGCCGTACAGCCAGGCGGTGCGGCCGATGCGCGTGCCCTCGGGATACTCGAGCTCGGCCAGCCGCTCGCCCGCGAGCTTGGTGCGGCCGTAGGCCTGGAGGGGATCGGTGGCGTCGTCCTCGGCGTACGGGCCGCCGGTGCCCGGGAACACGTAGTCGGTGCTCACGGCCACCAGGGCCGCGCCCGCCTCGCGCGCGCCGATGGCCACGTTGCGCGTGCCCTCGCCGTTCACCAGCAGGGCCTGCTCCTCGTGCTCCTCCGCGCCGTCCACGTCGGTCCATGCCGCCAGGTGGAACACCGCGTCGGGCGCCGCCTCGGACACCGCGCGCACCACGCGCCGCCGGTCGGTGATGTCGAGCTCGGGCAGGTCGAGGCCCACGGCCTCATGCCCGGCCGCCGCCAGGTGGTCCATGAGGTCGGTGCCGAGCATGCCCCGGTGGCCGATGACCAGCGCCCGCATCCCGGCCGCCTAGGTGAGGCCGATCACCGACGAGTCGCCGAGCACGAACCGGTAGGCCCGTGGCTTGGCGTCGGTGCGGGTGATGGTGACGTCGCGCCCGATGAGGCTGCTCTCCACCCGGGCGTCGAGATCCTCCACGTGCACGCGCTCGAGCAGGATCGAGTGCTCGATCTCCGCCCGGCGCACCACGCACCCGGTGGAGATCGAGGAGTACGGCCCGATGTAGGCGTTCTCCACCACGGCGTCGCGGCCGATCACCGCCGGCCCGCGCACGTGGCTGTTCACGAGGCGCGCGCCGGCCTCGATCACCACCCGCCCCTCGATGTCGCTGTCGATGATCTCGCCGTCCACGCGGGGCTCGATGACGTCGAGGATCAGCCGGTTGGCCTCGAGCATGTCCTCCACCTGGCCGGTGTCCTTCCACCAGCCGGTCACCACGTGGGGCTCCACGCGGCGGCCCTGGTCGATGAGGTACTGGATGGCGTCGGTGATCTCGAGCTCGCCACGGGCGGACGGCTGGATCGCCTTCGCGGCGTCGAGGATCGCCGGCGTGAACATGTACACGCCCACCAGCGCGAGGTCGCTCTTGGGCGCGGGCGGCTTCTCCTCGAGGTTCACCACGCGGTCGCCCTCGAGCACGGCCACGCCATACGACGACGGGTTGGGCACGTGCTGCAGCAGGATCATCGCGTCGGGATCCGAGGCGCGGAACTCCTCCACGAGCGGAGTGATGCCGTCGCGCAGCAGGTTGTCGCCCAGGTACATCACGAACGGGCTGTCGCCCAGGAAGTCCTCGGCCGTGAGCACCGCGTGGGCCAGGCCAAGCGGCGCCGACTGGGGGATGAACGTGATGCGCACGCCGAGGGACGAGCCATCGCCCAGGGCCTCGCGGATCTCGTCCCCGGTGTCGCCGATGATGATGCCGATGTCGGTGATGCCGGCATCGCGCAGGGCCTCGAGCCCGTAGAAGAGCACGGGCTTGTTGGCCACGGGCACGAGCTGCTTGGCCGAGGTGTGCGTGATGGGCCGAAGCCGCGTGCCGGCGCCGCCGGAGAGCACCAGTCCCTTGAGTTCCCTGCTCACAGCGCGCGACCCTAGCAGCGGGGCAGATTTCGCAGCACCCGGGGGCGCCCCCGGGGGCCTAGCCGCGCAGCGCCACCACCGCGGCGGCAGCCGCCGCCAGGTCGTCGGCCGTGGCCGCCAGCGCATCGGGCAGCGGGCGCGGGCTCCGGCCGATGGGCAGCGCCGCCACGAGGCCCATGCGCCGGGCGATTCCCGGCGGCACGTCCACCTGGCCGAACAGCCCCACGCAGGGCACCCCCGCCTCAGCGCAGGCCGCCGCCACCGCGGCGGGGGCCTTGCCCGTGAGGGTCTGCATGTCGAGCCGGCCCTCGCCGGTGATGCACAGGTCGGCGCCCGCCAGGGCCGTGGGCAGCCCCGCCGCCCGCGTGACCAGCGCCCCGCCGTCGGTGAGCACTGCCCCGAACATGGCGAGCATGCCTCCGGCCGCGCCCCCGGCAGCACCCGCACGCGGCATGTCCGCGATGTCGGGCAGGCCCTGGGCGGCGAGCACGGCCGCCAGGTTGCCGAGGCCCTCCTCGAGGCGCTCCACGCCCTCGGGGGTGGCGCCCTTCTGCGGCCCGAACACCTCGGCCGCGCCCTCGGGGCCGGTGAGCGGACTGGTCACGTCACAGGCCACGTCGATTGGCACCGAGGCCAGCCGGGCATCGAGCCCCGACAGGTCGACGCGCCTCACCCTCGACAGCGCGCCGCCGATGCCCGCGAGGGGCTCGTCGTTGTCGTCGAGCGCGCGGGCACCGAGTGCAATGGCCAGGCCCAGCCCGCCATCGGTGGTGGCGCTGCCGCCCACCCCCACGATGATGCGCGCGCAGCCGGCATCGAGCGCGGCGCGGATGAGGTCCCCGGTGCCGGCGGTGGTGGTGGCCTCCGGGTCGCGCTCATGGTCGGCGAGGCGCTCGTATCCCGAGGCCTGTGCGAGCTCCACCACGGCGGTGCCGTCGGGCAGCATGCCGAACGCCGCGGTGATGGAACGGCCGAGCGGATCGCGCGCCGGGGCCTCGATGATGCGCCCGCCATCCGCGGCCACGAGGGCATCGAGCGTGCCCTCGCCGCCGTCGGCCACCGGCACCTCCACCACCTCGGCGCCGGCCAGCTTGGCCCCGACGGCGATTGCCGCGGCAGCATCGGCGGGGCCCAGCGCCGCCTTGAAGGGCGCGGGGGCCGCGACGACCCGCATCAGTCCCGGGGCGTCGGGGGCTGCGGCGCCCAGTCGAGGTCGAGGAACCCCCGCAGGCGCTCCTGGAACTCCGCGTCGTCCGCCGACGTGCGGATGGCCTCGTCGAGCTCCACGGCGTCATCTCCCACCACCACGCGGATGGGTGGCGGGTCGGCGTGGATGGCGTCCCAGATGGCCTCGGCGCACGAGGCGGCCGTGCTGGAGTCGGGGCGCTCGCGCCACTTGCCGAAGCCGGCGCGAAGGTCGCCGAACAAGGGCGCGTAGGGCGAGTCGGGATCGGTCACCCCGCCGCTGATGCGCGTGGCGCTGGGGAAGTCGGTGTCGATCATGCCGGGCTCGATCATGATGACCCGCACGCCGAACGGGCCCATCTCCACCGAGAGCGCCTCCGAGAGCGCGTTGAGGGCGTACTTCGACGCGTGGTAGAAGCCGACGAGGGGGTTGGTGAGCCGCGCGCCGATGGACGACACGCTGACGATCGTGCCGCGCCGGGCCTCGCGCATGGCGGGGGCCACCGCCTGCACCACCGCGGCGGCGCCCCAGACGTTGGTCTCGAACATCTCGCGGGCCACCTCGAGGTCGCCGCTCTCCTGCGGGCCCATCATCGCGTAGGCGGCGTTGTTCACGAGCACGTCGATGGCCCCGCCGCCCGCCAGGTCGGTGGCCACGGCCGCGGCGGCGGTGATCTGCTCGGGCCGGGTGACATCGAGCTCCACGAGGGTGAGCGCCGAGGGGTCGTCGTACTCCTCGTGCGCCCGGGCGAGATCGCGCACGCCGGCCACCACGGCGTAGCCCCCGCGCGCCATGCGCTCGGCGGTGGCCCGGCCGACGCCGCGGCCGGCGCCGGTGACCAGTGCGACCGGTGTGCTCACGCGGAGGAGCCTACCCGGGCGTCACGCGGCAGCCGCACGGTGAAGACGCTGCCGCGCCCGGGCTCGGAGCGCACGGTGATGTCGCCGCCGTGGGCGCGCACGATGCCGCGGGCGATGGCCAGTCCCAGGCCCGCGCCCTGCTGGTCCACGCGCTCACGTGAGGCGTCTGCGCGGTAGAAGCGATCGAACACGCTGTTGATGGCATCCGGCGCGATGCCCTCGCCGGTGTCGGACACCGACATCAGGGCATCCCCTCCCTGCACATGGGCAGCCACCGTGATGGTGCCCCCGGCGGGCGTATGGCGGGCGGCGTTGTCGAGCAGGATCAGCAGCACCTGCTCGAGGCGGTCGGGGTCGCCATCCCTCGGCACGGGCGAGGTGGCCTCGATGCGCAGGGTCACGCCCTCGCGCTCGGCGAG
>CAIYRJ010000121.1 GCA_903928615.1 uncultured Actinomycetes bacterium
CTTCACCTGCACCACGCTGCCACCGGTCGTGAGGGTGGCCGTGGGCGTGCCGATCTTCATCGGCAGCAGCTTGCTGGGGGGCACATTGAGCATGGACGCCGCGCCGGCGAATGCCGCGGCGGGGACCACCGCGAGGGCGCCTGCGGCGGCGATGGCGATGAGGGACCTGCGCATGGGAAGACCTCCGGTCGAGCCGTATGGGAATCGCGCTCGATCGTACGCACGGGCACGGCCGCGACCGGCCGGGCGCCGGGACATAAGACCCTTTCCCCGCCCTTCCCTCGCGCGCGCGGCGTGCCGGGAGGCCCGTGGCAGGCACACCCTGCTTAGAATGCCCGGTCCCCAGCAGTCCAAGACAAGGGAAGGTTCATGTCGGCATTCGACGCCGAGGTCCAGAAGACCAGGGAGTACATGCAGTCGCCGCGCTTCGCGGAGATCAGCCGCATCTACTCCCCGCGCATGGTCGCCGAGCAGAAGGGCACCATCGCCCAGGACTACACCGTGGCCCGCGAGGCCGCGGAGGGCTTCTACGCCCGCCTGCGCGAGCTCTTCAGCGAGGGAAAGTCGATCACCACCTACGGGCCGTACTCGCCCGGCCAGGCGGTAGCCCAGAAGCGCGCCGGCATCGAGGGCATCTACCTGGGCGGCTGGGCCACCAGCGCCAAGGGCTCGATCAACGAGGACCCGGGGCCCGACCTCGCCTCGTACCCGCTGTCGCAGGTGCCCGATGAGGCCGCCGCCATCGTGCGTGCGCTGCTCACGGCCGACAAGAACCAGACGTACATGCGCGCCCACATGAGCGCCGCCGAGCGCGAGGCCACCCCCGAGGTGGACTTCCGCCCGTTCATCATCGCCGACGCCGACACCGGCCACGGCGGCGACGCCCACGTGCGCAACCTCGTGCGGCGCTTCGTGGAGGTCGGCGTGCCCGGCTACCACATCGAGGACCAGAAGCCCGGCGCCAAGAAGTGCGGCCACCAGGGCGGCAAGGTGCTCGTGCCGAGCGACGAGCAGATCAAGCGCGCCTCGTCGGCCCGCTTCCAGCTCGACATCATGGAAGTGCCCGGCATCATCGTGTGCCGCACCGACGCCGAGGCGGCCAACCTGCTGGACGGCTGCGGCGACGAGCGCGACCAGCCCTTCATCCTGGGCGTCAACGGCACGGCCGTGCCGGCCTACCGCGCCGCCTTCCTGGGCGTCATCAAGCAGCTGCACGATGCCGGCATCGAGGAGCTCAACGGGCACCTGCTCTACGCGGTGTCGTCCGAGGAGCAGGCCGAGGCCGACGCCTGGCTGCAGTCGTCGGGCGTGGCCGCCAAGGTGGCCGACATCGCCAAGGCCCACCTCGCCGACGCCGACGCGCTGCCCGAGGACACCCTCGACGCCGCCGCCGACGCGTTCCTGGCCGAGTGGGAGGCCGGCGCCAAGCTCTCGACGCTGGCCGAGGCCGTGGCCGAGGCCATCCAGTTCCGCGCCGACGAGGGCGTGGACGTCGGCATGAGCGTCGACGAGTGGAACGCGTTCTCGCACCGCGCCGGCTGGTACCAGATCCGCCAGAAGGCCCGCGAGATGGGCATCGAGGTGGACTGGAGCGCCGACCGCGCGAAGACGCCCGAGGGCTACTTCCAGATCCGCGGCGGCATCCCGTACGCGGTCGCGAAGTCGCTGGCCGTGGCTCCCTTCGCCGACATCCTCTGGATGGAGACCAAGACGGCCGACCTGGCGGACGCCAAGGAGTTCGCCGACGCCATCCACGCCGTGTACCCGAACCAGATGCTGGCGTACAACCTGTCGCCGTCGTTCAACTGGGACACCACCGGCATGGACGACGACGAGATGCGCGCCTTCCCGGCGGAGATCGGGAAGATGGGCTTCGTCTTCAACTTCATCACCTACGGCGGCCACCAGATCGACGGCCTCGCCGCCGAGGAGTTCTCGCACTCCCTCAAGGAGGACGGCATGCTCGCGCTGGCGCGCCTGCAGCGCCGCTTCCGCCTGCTGGAGTCGCCGTACCGCACTCCGCAGACCCTCGTGGGTGGCCCGCGCGGCGACGCCGCCCTGGCGGCGATCACCGGCCAGACGGCCACCACCAAGGCCATGGGCGCGGGCAGCACGCAGCACCAGCACCTGGTGCAGACGGAGGTTCCGCCGAAGGTGCTGGCCGAGTGGATCGGCCCGTGGAAGGAGCACAACGGCATCAGCGACGACCTCTCGGTGTCGCTGCGCCCGTTCAGCCCGGGGTCGGAGATCCTCGAGCTCTCCATCACCAACGGCGCCGGCGAGAAGGCCGCGAACATCGTCTTCAACGTCATGGAGGACCGCGCCGGCCGCGTGTTCCTGTCGGTGCGTGACCAGAACACGTTCGACCTGAACCTGCGCCGCAAGCGCCTCATGACGCTGATGCACCTGTTCCTGATCCACCGCTACAAGGCGGCATCGATCCACTACCTCACGCCGACCGAGGACAACCGCAACGCGGCCGACGCCATGGTGCGCCGCGGGCTGTTCTCGTCGTCGCACGACGAGGTGGGCGACATCATCGTGGCCGAGATCAATGGCGACACGGTGGCCGAGTGGGTCACGCCCGACTCGGCCGGTCGCCAGGCCCTGATCGAGGGCGGCGGCAGCAAGTAGCACCCGCCGGATCCGCTGGTCCCGCGGCCCCGCTCCGGAAACACCGGGGCGGGGCCGCTACGTTTTGCGCGATGAGCGACGTCAGCACTCCCACTCCATCCGAGCGGCTCGCGGCCGGCCGCGCGCTCCGCAAGGTCACGCCCCGCTCGTCCCTCGCGGGCTTCCAGGCCCCTGCGCGGCGCTTCGATCCGCTCAAGGTGCTGGCCGCGCAGGACCGCGTGCGCATCGCCGAGCTCGTGCCGATCAGGTACGGGCGCATGTCGGTCTCGCCCTTCACGTTCCTGCGGGGCTCGGCGGCCGTGATGGCGCGCGACATCGCGGGCCAGCCCAGCACGGGCATCCGCGTGCAGTGCTGCGGCGACTGCCATCTGCTCAACTTTGGCGTCTTTGCCACGCCCGAGCGCAACCTGGTGTTCGACGTCAACGACTTCGACGAGACCCTCGAGGCGCCGTTCGAATGGGACACCAAGCGCCTGGCCGCGAGCATCCACGTGGCCGCGCTCGACAACGGGTTCACCCCGAAGAACGCGCGTGCGGCGGTGCTCGCGGCGATGCGCGGCTACCGCGAGCGCATGCTCGAGTTGTCGCGCGTGAGCTATCTCGACGTCTGGTACTCCCGGGTGGACGTCTCCACGATCGAGGCGCTCATCACCGACCCGCGTGCGCGCAAGGCATTCGCGGAGCGCGTGGGCAAGACCGAGAAGCGCGGCAACCTGCAGGCACTGGGC
>CAIYRJ010000122.1 GCA_903928615.1 uncultured Actinomycetes bacterium
CCGATGGTCTTCCGCCGCTGGCCCCGCGCCGCGCGCCGTCGCAGGCGGGCCTGCCGCCGCTCGGTCCTGCCGAGCCGGCTCCGGACGCATCGGCGGACTCCGCCGCGACAGCATCCGGGCAGGGCGCCCCGCCGCCCGTGCCGCCGTCGGGCGCCCGGTCGATCGGCCGCGCCCCGCGCGAGCCGAAGCCACCGCGTCCCGCAGGCGATGGCCGCGGGCCACGCCGTGCCGGCGCCGTGGCGATCATCGCCGTCGCGCTCGTCGCCGGGGCGGTGGCCGGAGGGGCCACGACCTACCTGATCAACGGCGACTCCTCCAATGCACCCGTGGCGTCCGCCGGCAGCGCGTCGTCGGCCGAGGAGCAGTCGCGCCTGCCGTTGCAGGACGCCATCGCCCAGGTGGATGGCGCCGTGGTGCAGGTGCAGACGCCGAACGGCCTCGGCAGCGGGGTGGTCATCCGCCCGCGCGGCCTCATCATCACCAACAACCACGTGATCGAGGACGCATCCGGGGACGAGGTGATGGTGATCACCGCCGACAAGCGCAAGGTGCCCGCCACGATCGCGGCCCGCAACCCGTCGAAGGATCTCGCCGTGCTCAAGCCCAAGGGCTCGGTGGGCGAGGGGGTGGAGCTCGCCGCCGAACCTGATGGCGCGCTCAGGTCGGGTGACCAGGTGTTCGCCATCGGCAGCCCGTTCGGTCTGCAGGGCACGGTGACCGTGGGCGTCGTGAGCGCGGTGAGCCGCCAGGGCGACGGGGGCATGCGGATGATCCAGACCGACGCCCCCATCAACCCGGGCAACTCCGGCGGCGGCCTCTTCGACCTCCGCGGTCGCCTCGTGGGGGTGCCCACGTCCATCAACTCGCCCGTGCCGGGCAACGTCGGCATCGGGTTCGCGGTGCCCGCGAACCAGGTGCGAATCGAACTGGAGAACGTCAAGTGAGTGACGAAGGAGCAACGATGCCGGAGCCGACCGAGATCGGCGGGCCCACCCAGGGGGCCGTCCCCGTGCCGTCGCCCACGGCCACGCCGCGCGACCGGCTCGAGGCCGTGCTGTATGAGCTCCGGCGCGTGGTGGTGGGGCAGGACGAGCTGCTCGACCGCATCCTCGTGGCGCTGCTCGCCCGCGGTCACGTGCTGCTCGAGGGCGTGCCGGGCCTCGCCAAGACGCTCACGCTCGAGACCGTCGCCAAGGTGTCGGGCGGGCGCTTCAGCCGCATCCAGTTCACGCCCGACCTGGTGCCGAGCGACGTCGTGGGAGGCCAGGTGCTCGACCGGGAGGGTGAGTTCACCACGCGCCTCGGGCCGGTGTTCGCCAACTTCGTGCTGGCCGACGAGATCAACCGCGCCCCGGCCAAGGTGCAGTCGGCGCTGCTCGAGGTGATGGCCGAGGGCCACGCGTCGATCGCCGGCGAGACCCACCCGGTGGACAAGCCCTTTTTCGTGCTGGCCACGCAGAACCCCATCGAGAGCGAGGGCGTGTACGCCCTGCCCGAGGCCCAGCTCGACCGCTTCATCTTCAAGTTGGTGGTGGGCTACCCGACGGCAGCCGACGAGGAGGAGATCGTGCGCCGCATGGCGTCGGATCCGCCCGAGCCGCGTCGCCTGCTCGACCCCGACCAGATCATCGAGCTGCAGCAGCGCGCCGACGACGTGTTCGTCGATCACCGCGTGCGCTCGTACGCCGTGCAGCTGGTCACCGCCACGAGGAACCCTGCCGACGCCGGCCTGCCCGATCTCGCGCCGTACCTCGAGCTCGGCGGGTCGCCGCGTGCGTCGCTCTCGCTCATCCGTGGCGCCCGCGCCCTCGCGGTGATGCGCGGCCGCTCGTACGTGCTTCCGGAGGACGTGGCCTCGCTGTTCCACGACTCCCTGCGTCACCGCGTGGTGCTGAGCTACGAGGCGCTGGCCGCCGAGGTGGAGCCCGACCAGGTGCTCGACCGCATCGTCGCCGCCATCCCGCAGCCCAAGGTGGAGATCGGTGGCGGCCGCGCCACCGGCTGACACCACGTCCACCGTGGCGTCCACCGGCCGCAGCGCGGC
>CAIYRJ010000123.1 GCA_903928615.1 uncultured Actinomycetes bacterium
CCTGTTCTCGCTCAACGTCCTGTTCGATGACGTGGCATCGGCGCGCACCGTGGCCGTGACCGCGCTCATGGCCATCGGCCTCTGGCTCGTGCTCGTGCTCGAGGTATCGGGGGTGAAGCGCAGCGCCTGGGTCATCTTCATGTGCATGGCCATGGCCGGGATCTACGTGGCGGTCATCCTCGTCGCGCCGCTGCGCGAGTTCTTCGAGCTCACCACCATGGGCGCGCTGAGCGTCGTCGTCGCCATCTCCGGCGCCGCCATCACCGCCTCCGGCCTCTGGATGCTCGACCGCCAGTTCCGCCCCGAGCCCCTTCGCGGGCCGCTCCCCCGCTGGCTCGCCCGTCTCCTCCCCGAGTCATTCCGCGCCGATCCCGAGGGCACGAAGCCGGGCGACTAGGGCCGGCGCGCGACGGGCACCCCGGGGGTCGGCATGCTTCCCTCGGTCGCCAACGGCAGCGCAAGCGTCCCGGGCTGCGCCCGGGAAGGCATGGCGGCATTGGTCTTCCCTACGGGAACATGCCGACCCCCGGGGTGCCCGTGGCGGGGTCCCTAGTCGAGCGGCTTCCCACCGCGGAGTTCGGGGTGGTAGCGCATGAAGCGCTCGTCGAGGTCGTCGAGCTCGCGCGTGCGGACGATGCCCGGGATGGCGCCGACGCGCTCGTAGTGGGCGGCGACGGCCGGGCCGCCGAGGGTGATGTCGTCGTAGTAGTTGGCCCAGCCGACGAGCATGTAGGCGTAGATGTCGGACACCCCGAAGCGGTCGCCGGCGAGCCACTCGTGGTCCGACAGCCAGGCCTCGAGGTGGCGCCCGTGGCGGTCCATGTTCTCGCGGCCGCGCACCTCGAGCGACTCCTGCGCAGACTCGTTGTTGGTGAAGTAGAAGCCGGCCATGATCGGCCACCACCCCACGTGGAGGGTGTTGGCGCACCACGTGACCCACCGGTAGTGATCGGCACGGGCCGTGGTGCCGATGGCCGGGGCCAGGCCCGCCTCGGGGAAGCGGTCACCGATCCACAGGAGGATCGCCCCGGTCTCGGCGAGGCGCACGTCGCCCTCGCGCAGGGCAGGGACGCGCTGCAGCGGATTCGCCTCGGCGAATCCCGGGGCCTCGTCGCGGCGGCGCGGGTGCACGTCCACCACCTCGTAGTCGGCGCCGGCGCACTCAAGCGCCGCGCGCGCGGCGAATGACGACGAACCGGTGATCTGGAACAGGGTGATCATCACGCCTCCTCAGGCGGTGCGGGGTCGGGAAGATCCATGAGCAGGCGCGCGACCGCGCCGTAGTCGAGCTCGCCGTCGACGTCCGCGAACAGCCGGGCCGCCGGGTCGCCGATGGCAAGGGGATGGCCCGCGAGGTCGCGGGCGTGGCCGAGGTCCTTGCGCAGGTCGCGCGCACGGAAGCCCGGGACGTGGTTGCCGGCGAGCACCCTCGGGAACAGGTTGCGCAACTGCCAGGAGTCACCCGATGACGCCATGACCACGCGGGCGAGCACCTCGGGGTCGACCCCGGCTCGCTGGCCCATGCCGAAGGCCTCGGCGGTGCCGGCGCTGATCACGGCCACGAGCAGGTTGTTCACGAGCTTGGCCACGAGCCCCGAGCCCACGGGACCGCAGTGCACCCGCTTGGCGGGGTCGCCGATGAGGTCGAGCACCGGCGCGGCCGCGGCCACCCCGGCGTCGGTGCCGCCGCACATGACGGCGAGGGTGCCGGCGGCGGCACCGGGCGGCCCGCCGCTCACGGGGCAGTCGAGGTACTCCGTGCCCACGCTCGCGGCCAGCACGGCGGCCTCGCGCGCGACCCCGGGGGCGATCGTCGAGGTGTCGATGATGATGGGCGGCGGAGCGTCGGCGGTCACGATGAGCTCGACCACCTCGATCACGTGCTCGGAGTCGGTCACCGACAACAGGGCGATGTCGGCGCCGTCCACGGCCGCCACCACGCCGGGCGCCAGGCGGGCGGGCAGGCCCTCGGCCTTGGCGGGCGTGCGGGCGTAGACGACCACCTCGTGGCCGCCCTCGGCGATGTTGCGGATCATCCCGGCACCCATCAGGCCGGCCCCGACGACTCCCACGTGCATGGCCGCCACCCTACTGCTCACCCTGCGCCCCGTCGCGCGCGTGCTGCTCGCGGTCGGCCCCGGCGCCGGGCCCCCCGCGCCAGTCGCAGCCCGGGCAGCGATCCTCGCCCTCGATGTGCCCCTCCGCCCATGCGCGGGCGGCCACCATCGGCAGCACGCGATCGACGGGCCGCCCCTCGCGCAGCAGGCCGAGCGCGCCGATGACGATGGCCACGAGCACCGGGTCGGCGGGATCGGGGAACGGCGGCACCGGGCCGGGCGGGGCGAGGCCGGGCACCGGACCGGCGTCCGCGGACCCGCAGGCTTCCGCGATGTCCCCGGGGCGCGACGGCCCCCGGTCGAACCCGCAGCGCCCGTCGCAGCCCTCGCAGGAATCCTCGCCGGAGAGGTGCCCCTCCATCCACGCATGCACGGCGAGGTCCACCACGGCCTGCGCCGGCGATCCCTCTTCGGCCACGCGAGATGCACGGCCGAGCAGTGCCGCGAGCACTGCCGAGTCGGCGGGGGGCGCCGGGGGGATGTCCACGTCGCCCGAGAACAGCGGGTGCGCCGCCGGGCGGAACCCGGTGGGCCCGTCGGTGCCCATCAGGTCGGCGTGGACCCGGGTCGCAGGCGGCGCGCACCCCAGCGCCAGGCCGCCAGCACGGCCGGCGCGAAGGCGAGCGCGCAGATGTCGAAGAGCACGTAGCCCGCAGCCGCCCCGCTGGGCGGGTTGCCGTTGGTGATGCCAAGGCCCGGCACGTATTCGTGCCACACCCAGGTGCCCACCCACGTGCCCCAGATCTCGAGGAAGGCCACGAAGAAGAACACCCCGGCGTAGAGCACGGGCGCGCGGCCGATGATGAGGAACACCACGAGGAACGCCACGGCGATGGCGCCCGCCACGTCGACGCGGCCGAGCCAGTCGGTGAGCCCGAGGATGCCCCAGCCCAGCGCGCCGGCGATGGCCACGCCGATGATGATGCGCGGGTGCACGCGCGCGATGCGCGTCTGGGAGAACCGGTATCCGGCCAGGTAGACGAGCCCGTGGCCGGCCGGCACGAACAACGGCAGGTTGCCCAGCCGGTAGTCGTAGACGCCGAACAGGCTCGAGAAGATGAGCTCGGCAGTGGTGGCCACCACCACGACCACGAACACGCGGGACCGGTCGAGCGCGCCGAGGGGAACGCAGGCGATGATGAGCACCGCCCATGCGACGACAGACAGGGTGATCTGCCACCCGATTCCACCGAGCGAATCGAGCCACAGGCCGAGCGACGTGAGCACCACGAGGAACGGGATGAAGTAACGCGGGCGCTCCGCCACGGTGAGGGCGAGCGCCCAGAGGCGACGGGGCGCGGACAGGGGCGCGACGGGGCGCCCTGCTGCGTCGAGCGTGCTCACGGGGTTGAGGTTAGACCCGACATGCGCGAACGAGGCGGGGATCCGCCACGGCGCCGGCCAGGCGGGGACGACTAGCCCTCGCGGGGCTCCTCGGCCTGCTCGTCGTCACCGTGCGGGAGGGCGTCGGCCCGGGCCTTCTCCTCGGCCTCCTCGATCGCCGCGAGGGCATCGAGGCGCGAGAGCACGTCATCTCCGCCCTGCATTGTCCGGAAGCTGCTCCGGCGATCCTTCTTGGCCTTGGCCATGTGAACCTCCACCGATTACGAGCGGGATGGTACCCGGCGGGAGCGGCGTCTCCGGCGGGCCCGTCGCCTTCGCCTGCCGATGCGGTCGGTTGCCAGTGCCCTCACCAGACGATCGTCAGCGGGCGGGAACTCATAGGACGGGAGGTCCTCCCTCCGCACCCAACGGAACTGGGGGCTCACGAGCGGACGCGGGCGCTGGAGTGGCAGGTACTCGCACTCGTAGAAGCGCAGGCGGAGCGGTCCGGCGTCCTCGCGCCAGATCATCCGGGCTTCCCCCACCTCGATGCCGAGCTCCTCGCGCAGCTCGCGTCGGAGCGCCTCGAGGTCGCGCTCTCCGGGCTCGCGCTTGCCGCCCGGGAACTCCCAGCGGCCCGCGTGCCCCGAGCCCTCGGGGCGCTGGGTGATGAGCACCCACGGACCGAGGCGGATTACCGCCGCCACCACCACCACGGGATCGTCGCGGCGCCCCATCAGCGCCCGCTCCCGGCCGGCACGAGCACCGCGCCGCGGCGATCGGCCAGCCCCTCGGCGACAAGGCTCTCGGCCGCCTCGGGGTCGGTATCCACCGGTGCGCGGCCATCCTCGGCGAGCGCCCGCAGCAGGAACCCCCGGCGCTGGCGCATGGATCCCTCATAGCGCGCCTGCCGGCGCCCCCGCGGGGTCACCTCGTCGACGATGCCGGCGTCGGCGGCCGGGCAGCCGGCGCGCAGGGGGCAGCCGTCGTCGCAGCGCGGCGCGCGGGCGCGGCAGTACTCGCGACCGAGGTCCATCATGGCTTGCCCGGCATCCCAGGCCCTTCCGCGCGGAGCCCCCGGCCAGCCGCCGGGGAAGCGCCGGGCCACCACGCGCTTCACGTTGACGTCCTCCGGCAGCACCGGCATTTCATCCGCGAAGCAGCGCAGCGCGTCGGCGGTGTAG
>CAIYRJ010000124.1 GCA_903928615.1 uncultured Actinomycetes bacterium
CCGGCGAGAGGGGCGTGAGGACACCCTAAGAGGAGGTGAAGAACCCTGTTCGGGTTGTGTGATCACGTGAGCGTGGCGTGATGGCCACGGCCTGCAGGGGTGGCATCACCCGGCCGGCGGGAACCGCTGGTCGTCATCCATGGCGAGCATCTCCCCGGTGCACACCGGACCCGTGATGCCGATGGGGGACGTGCGCTGCACGAATGGCTGCCGATGTTCGCGCCGCTCGGCGCCTGCCCGCACGGCGTCATTGAGCACTTCGCTCATGCCCTGGCCGCGCTCGCGCTGCAGCTGCTCCAGCATCGTGGCGACATCGGGATCGAGCGTGACGGTGGTGCGCACGCGCCCCACCTTGCCGGATGGCTTGCGCCCCATGTGCATCATGATGCCAAAGGATGCGCATCACAGTGCATCGTGGGTGCGCAATCACCAGTTGCAGGACTGCCGGGCGTCGCCCCGTAGAACCACGTCATGCGCAGATGCTTCCGCCACGCCGTTCTGCTCGGCCTTGCCGGGGCCCTCACGGCTCCGGCCGTCGGCACCGCCGCTATCGGCGACATCGCCGAGTTCGGGGTGACGGGCGGCGGCCCCCAGGCGCTCACCGCCGGCCCCGACGGCAACCTCTGGATCGGCCAGTACACCGAGGTGATCCCCACCACCAACTCGCTGAGCGGCATCGGGCGCATGACGCCCTCCGGCACGTTCACGGGTTTCAGCGCGGGCATCCCCAACGACTCGGCTCCGCTCTCCATCGCCACGGGCCCCGACAACAACCTCTGGTTCACCGAGGCGTTCAATCCGAACCCGGCACTCGCGCGCGCCACGATCGCCGGCGCGGTCACCACCCTCGTGAACTTCGCACCGGCCGACCGCGCCGAGAACATCGTGGCGGGCCCCGACGGCAACATGTGGTTCTCCGTGCCCGGCAAGGCGATCCGCGCAGACATGAGCGGAGCGATCACCACGATCCCGCTGGTGGGCCACGAGATCGAGGACCTCGCCTCGGGCCCCGGCGGCTATCTGTGGTTCGCCGACAGCACCACCGACCAGCTGGTGCGACTCACGACCGCGGGCGCCACCAGCGTGGTGGCCACGTTCGCCACGGGTGCGCAGCCGTGGGCCCTCACGGCCGGGCCCGACGGCAACCTGTGGGTGGTGCTGCGCGGCCTGGGCGAGGTGGCGCGTGTTTCGCCCACGGGCACCGTCGCCACCTTCTCCGTATCGGGCACGCCCAGCACCCTCGCCGGCATCGCCGCCGGCGCCGACGGCAACCTCTGGGTGACCGAGGGCAACAGGGGCCGCATCAGCCGCGTCACCACAGCCGGGGCGGTCACCCCGTACGCCGTGCCGCGCACGCCCGCCAACCTCGACGCCGTCGCCCCCGGCCCTGACGGCAACATCTGGTACGCCGACCCGATCGCCGACAAGGTGGGCCGGGTGCTCACCGGCGTGACGCCCTCGAGCACCGCGGCCCCGGTCGTCACGGGAACGCCCAAGGTGGGGCAGGTGCTCACGGTGTCCAACGGCACGTGGAACCACGTTCCCACGGGCTACGCCTACTCATGGCAGCGATGCGCATCGGCCACGGGGGCCGCGTGCTCCGCCGTGCGGGATCAGGCGGCCAGCACGTACACCGTCACGCGCGACGACGTCGGCAAGTTCCTCATCGCCTCGGTCACCGCCACGAGCCTCAACGGCACATCGCAGGCGTCCACGGCCGCGGCGGTGCAGGTGGCCCCGCTGCCCAGGCTCACCGTCACGTGGTCGCGCACCAAGACGAAGCGCAAGAAGGCCACGGTCACCGCCGTGGTCACGCCCAGGCCCGGCGTCACGAGCTACCGCATGAGCGCCGTGCTCACATCGGGCCCCAACGCCTACCGCGCCGACCAGAACACCCGGTCGGGCCGCTGCGTGCGCGCCAAGGTGAAGGTGCCGGTGAAGAAGGGCAAGAAGCCGCGCACGGTGGTGCGCCAGCGCTGCACGATCTCGCTGCCAGTCGGCGCGTGGTCGGTGACGGCCGAGGGCTGGAAGGGCACCGAGCTGCTGGCCTACACCAGCCGGGCCTACCGCATCAGCTAGCGCGCGGGCTGTCGGGAAACCCCCAAGCCGGGGGGCTGTGGGATTCCCTACGCTCCCACAGACTCCGTCTGATCTACGCAAACGCACGCAAGGAGGCCACACATGGCCGAGGACGAGACCACATTCATCTTCGTCGCCGTATACGGCGATGAGGACGACGCGCAGGCCGACTACGACGTGGTGAAGGAGCTCTACGCCGCGGGCGCGATCGGCAACTTCGATGCCGCCGTCATCCGCAAGGACGACAACGGCAAGGTGCACGTGAACAAGGACGAGACCGCCACGCGCAAGGGCGCATGGGGCGGCGCGGCCGTGGGTGCCGTGGTGGGCATCATCTTCCCGCCGTCCATCCTGGCCAGCGCCGGCGTGGGCGCCCTGGCCGGTGGCCTGGGCGGCCACTTCCTCAAGGGCATGTCGCGCAAGGACGTCAAGGAACTCGGGGAGTTCCTCGACGAGGGCGAGGTCGCCCTCCTGGTCGTGGGCGACTGGCAGCTCGACAAGGCCATC
>CAIYRJ010000125.1 GCA_903928615.1 uncultured Actinomycetes bacterium
CAGTGTAACCCGCACCCCGCCGTGCCATGCGGCCGTCAGGTCATCAGGTGACCTTGATGGTCCCCTTCATCATGGTCTTGTGCGGCGTGCACTCGTAGGCCACGGTGCCCTTCTTCAGCGTCACCTTGACGGTCTTCGAGCCACTGGAGAAGACCGGCGTGGCAGCGGAGCCCACCTTGAGGTTGTGGCCGATGCCCGAGTTGTTGACGTACTTGAAGGTGTACGTGCCGGCCTTGAGCGTCTTCGGAATGCCATTGAGGGCGAATGGGCTGCTCTTCGGGGTGGTCACCGTGATGACGTTCTTCTGGGCCAGGGCGGGCGCGGCGGTAAGTGCCAGCGCGGCGGCCGTGGCGGCCCCGATTGCGACTGCGCGTGTGCGGATCGACATCTCTCGTCCTTTCGCACTGATGCGGTATTTCGCCCAAAGGTAGGCCCATCCGCCGCTCTGGTAAGGGGGTACGGTCGCGGTACGTCCCGGCATGGGCGTGACGACCGTCCGGGAAGCGCCCGCACGCGGGTGATCGGGACAAATGGCGCCGCGGGGGTCTGGTGAAATGGCAGCTGGTTCCTGAAACCCGCTGAGAGAGAGCTGATGGCCGAGCTGCCGCCCATCCCGCCGATGCCGAAGTTCATGACCGCGTTCATCACCGCCACGGTGTGCGTCGTGATCGCCGTCATCGTGATGATCGTCGTGTTCAACGCCGCCGGCTAGGCGGTCGCACCCCCGAGCTTCCCGCCCCGCGGCGCTCAGGCGAGCGCCAGCCCCAGGGCGAACCCCGCGGCTCCGAGCACGAGCCCGCCGATCAACGGCCCCACGAGGTTGAGCAGGGCGGCATTCCAGCGCCTCCCCTCGGCGAGCTCGTCGGTCTCCGCCATCCAGGTGGAGAACGTCGTGTAGCTGCCGAGGAATCCCGCACCGAGCACCAGGACCAGCCCGTCCGCCGGATCCATCCCGACGAGCAGGCCAAGGAGGAACGTGCCGAGCAGGTTCACCGCCAGCACGCCCCACGGGGCATGGAGGTGGAAGGCCCGCGACATCAGGCGCCCGGTGCCGAACCGCGCCAGCGCCCCGAGCGCGCCCGCAGGCGCCGCGAGCACCCACGCAAGCGCGCTCAACGGATCACCCGTGCCATCACGCGACGTGTGGCCACGATGGCGAGGAGGCCGAGCACCACGGTGGCGGAGACGTAGAGCACGGCGGTCCCGGACAGCCCCCGGCGCATCAGGCCGAGTGCCTCGATCTGGATGCCCGCGAACGTGGTGAGTGAACCGCAGAAGCCCACGGCCGCCAGCGGGTGGAACCAGTGGGGCAGGGCGGGGCGCCAGGCGATGATCCCCGCCACGACGGCCAGCAGCACCGTGCCCACGATGTTCACGATGAGCGTGCCGATGGGCCACCTCTCGCTGGGCAGTCCCTCGGCAAGGCCAGCGCGCACGAGCGTGCCGATGGCTCCGCCGACGGCGATGGCGACGAGTGCTGCGGCACGGGGGCTCACGGGGTCAGCCTAACGCCGCATCGCGTACCATCGCGCCGCCGCGCCCCGGCCGCTGGCCGCATGTCCGCGTGGCGCCATTCCCTGACGCACCGCCCCGGAGCCACGTCGCATGCATCGCCGAACGATCCTCGCCGCCCTCATCACCGCCCCTGCCTGCGCCCTCGCGCTGGCGGCATCCGCGACGGCGGGGCACCGGCCCATCGAGGTCGTGGGGGGATCGCTGGCATCGATGACCGGGTCTGCGAGCGCGTACGGGGTGTCGCAGGCGCGCGGGGCGTCGCTGGCTGCGGCCGAGACGCGCGGCACGCCCGTGCGCGTGCGGCTGCGCCTGGCGGATGACCAGTCGGCCAACCAGATGGCGATCTACCAGATGACCGGGTTCGTGGGTGGCCGGGTGTCGGCGGTGCTGGGTCCGACGCTCTCGGGCGTGGCGGCCGCCGCCGACCCCATCGCGGGTGCTGCGGGAATCCCGGTGCTGGGCGTCACCAACACCACCCTCGACATGTCCGCGGCGGGCCCGACCTTCTGGCGGGTGAGCCTGTCGGAGAACCGGCTGATCCCGGCGTCGGTGGCCTACGCCAACGATAAGCGCGACATCACCACGGCATCGCTGGTGTCGGTGACCGGCGATGGCTACTCCGAGGGCGCGGCCCAGGCCTTCCGGTCGGCCGCGGCCGACCAGGGCATCCGCCTGCTCGCCGACGTCAGCATGCCCGCCGGCAGCGGTCGGGCCGCCGACCTCATCGCCCAGGCCGTGGCCCCCGGGCCGCAGGCCATCTTCTTCGCGGCGCGCAGCGCCGATGC
>CAIYRJ010000126.1 GCA_903928615.1 uncultured Actinomycetes bacterium
CGTCGTACTTCGCCTACATCAACTTCGCGGGCACCGTGACCTCGTCGACGAGCGGCACCACCGTTACCGTCGTGAGGTCGGGCACGTCGACCTTCACGGTCACGTTCCCCAGCAGTGTGAGCGCGTGCGCGCCGCAGGTGACGCTGCAGAGCTTCTCCGACCCCACGACGACCACGGGCACGGCCACCGTGGCTCCGGGCGCGCAGAACACCCAGTGGGTCGTGAACACGTACGCGACCACCATCGGCGGCAACACCGCGCAGACGCCGGCAAGCTTCTGGCTGACCCTGCAGTGCTAGTCGCCTAGTACGCGACTGATCGCCGCCCTGAGGGCGGCGGCCCGGCTAGATCGGGTCGCCGCCCTCGGCGACGAACCTCACGCGGCCGGCGATCTCGGCCGCGTTGTTGGACACCCGCTCGAGGTGCCTGGCGAGCAGCACTGCGCTGGCGAGCCACGGCGCGCTGTCCTGGTCGGCGGCGTGGTGCGAGGCCGCCTGCATCACGCCCTCGAGCAGGTCCTGCACGCTGCGGGCGTCCGACTTGGCCACGATGGCGAGGCCGGTGTCCTCGCGGGCGAATGCCTGCACGGCCTGCGAGAGCGCGCTGATGGCGCGCGGCTCCATGCGCTTGATGAGGGCGTCCACCTCGGGAATGGGCCGCGAGGGCTCCATGGCCTCGACGCGGCGGGCGATGGCCACCGCGAGGTCGCCGACGCGCTCGAGCGCGACGGTGATGATGAGGCCGGTGTGGATGAGGCGCAGGTCGTGCGCCTTCGGCGCCTGCAGCAGCACGAGGTCGAACGCCAGGCGCTCGAGGTCCTTGCAGCGGGCATCCACCTCGTCGTCGCCGGCGATCACGGCGGCGGCCTCGGCGTGGTCCTGGTTCTCCCAGGCGTCCACGGCGCGCTCCACCTGGCCCACGATCACGCTCGCGACCTCGATCATGCCGCCCCGCAGCTGATCGATGCCGCCGCCAATCCCGCTTGCGGACTCCGTTGCCATGTAACGAGTGTATGACACCGGGGCGCCGGTCCCTGCTTGTCACGCACTCGGTAACATCGCCGAGACACGCCGTATCCCAAGGAGTTCCGCCGAATGCACGCAGTTCGCTACGGGGCGATCGTCGATCGCGTCGTCCCCCGCGGCCAGACCCGGGCAAGCACGCTCGTCCGCGACATCCTGCTCATCCTCGCCGGCACCGCCGTGGTGTCGGTGCTGGCCCAGGTCTCGATCCCCTGGTATCCGGTGCCCTTCACGGGGCAGACGCTCGCCGTGCTGCTGGTCGGCGGCATGCTGGGGGCGCTCCGCGGCGCGCTCGCGCTCGCGGTCTACTTCGCCATCGGTGCGCTGGGCGCGCCGATCTTCAGCGAGCAGGCCGGGGGCTGGGACATCATCACCGGCGCCACGGGTGGCTACATCATCGGCTTCATCCTGGCCGCCGGGGCCGTGGGCTGGCTCTGCGAGCGCGGCGCCGATCGGCGCGTGGTGTCGATGATTGGTGTGCTGCTGCTCGGCAACGTGCTCATCTACGCCATCGGCGTGCCGTGGCTGGCCAACTGGTCGCCGGCCGGTGACGGCGTGACCCTGGGCTGGTCGCAGGCCTATGAGCTCGGCGTTCAGCCGTTCATCCTGGGCGACCTGCTGAAGCTCGCCATCGTGGCGGCGATCCTCCCGGCCGGCTGGGCCCTGCTGCAGCGCACGGGCTTCGGCAAGGACCGCGAGCAGGACGGCCCGCCCGCCGGGATCCTGTAGCGACCGCATCACGCCCCTCACCCACGGGGCGCACGTGCTACCAGAAAGGGCCCGCTGAGCGGGCCCTTTCGCGTTGGTGGAGGCAGACCCGGTGCCAGGCACCTAACCGACGAGGCCCACTTGACGCGGCAGGGGGCGGACGGCTCGGTTACGTGCCTGACACCGGGGTTTGGCGTGTCGCCCGACCTTACTAAGCCATAACGCATATGACTTGATATGGAACGACTCATGTTGTTGGATACCCCTCGTGATCAGACCGGCCCGGAACGCACCGGGCCATTTCCACGTAACGCATCAGGAGGCAATTTCTTTCATGGGCAAGACGATCGGCATCGATCTCGGAACCACCAACTCGGCCATGGCCGTGCTCACGGGCGGCGAGCCCGAGGTCATCCCCAACGCGGAGGGCGGTCGCACGACCCCGTCGGTCGTCGCGTTCACCCCGCAGGGCGAGCGCCTCGTGGGCGCCGTCGCGCGCCGCCAGGCGGTGACCAACCCGCAGAACACCGTGTTCAGCGTCAAGCGCTTCATGGGCCGCGACACCAACGAGGTGTCGGAGGAGCAGACCATCGTCCCGTACGAGGTCGTCCCCGGGCCCAGCGGCGACGTGCGCGTGAAGGCCGGTGACAAGGAGTGGTCGCCGCAGGAGATCAGCGCGATGATCCTGCAGAAGATCAAGCAGGACGCCGAGGCGTTCCTGGGCGAGGAGGTCGACGGCGCGGTGATCACCGTGCCCGCGTACTTCAACGACGCCCAGCGCCAGGCCACCAAGGACGCCGGCACCATCGCCGGCCTCGAGGTGAAGCGCATCATCAACGAGCCCACCGCGGCCGCGCTGGCCTACGGGCTCGACAAGGAGAACGAGCAGACGATCCTGGTCTTCGACCTGGGCGGCGGCACGTTCGACGTGTCGATCCTCGAGATCGGTGACGGCGTGTTCCAGGTGAAGTCCACCAACGGCGACAACCACCTGGGCGGCGACAACTTCGACAAGGCGGTCGTCGACTGGATGGTCGCCGAGTTCAAGGCGAGCCAGGGCATCGACCTGAGCCAGGACGCCATGGCGCTCCAGCGCCTGTACGAGGCGGCCGAGAAGGCGAAGATCGAGCTGTCCACCACGACGAGCGCGCAGATCAACCTGCCGTTCATCACGGCGGACGCCTCGGGCCCGAAGCACCTCGACCTGTCGCTCAACCGCGCCAAGTTCGAGGAGCTCACGCACGACCTGCTCACGCGCCTCGAGGGGCCCACGAAGCAGGCGCTCGAGGACGCCGGGGTGACCGGCGCGGACATCGACCACGTGGTGCTCGTGGGCGGCATGACCCGCATGCCCGCGGTGCAGGAGCGCGTGAAGGAGGTCACGGGCAAGGACCCGCACAAGGGCGTGAACCCGGATGAGGTGGTGGCCGTCGGCGCCGCCATCCAGGCCGGCGTGCTCGCGGGCGACGTGAAGGACGTCCTGCTCCTCGACGTGACCCCGCTGTCGCTGGGCATCGAGACCAAGGGCGGCGTGTTCAC
>CAIYRJ010000127.1 GCA_903928615.1 uncultured Actinomycetes bacterium
CGGCTGGCGCGGCCCCAGTCGGCCACCTGGATGCCCATGCCCCTCACGCCGCCGCGCCGCGCAGCCGACCTGATGCGCTGGTTGATCTGCCGGTAACTCGATTGCGTCTCGCGCAGGGTGATCCACACCACGCGCTGCACGCCGCGTGCGCGGAGCGCGCGCAGCACGCGTCCCACGTCATAGGTGGCGGCCCAGTCGTTGTAGCCCACGTTGATCACCGCGACGTCGCCCAGGGATCCCGGCAGGGATCGCACCGACGACAGCACGCTGGGCGGCCCGGGCGGGCACGGCGCCGCGACGAGGCGGCGGCAGGCACGCAGGTCGTACCGCACCGAGAGGCCCTTCGCGATCGCCTCGCGCGTTCCGGGCACCCAGTCGAAGGTGGCCCCCACGGAGTCGCCGAACACCGTGGCCTCGGGCACCCTCGCCGTGAGGTCGCGCCGCATCACGCGGTCACCACCCATGCACGCCACCTCCACGGGCGACTGGCCGATAGCGGCGAAGTCGGGCGCCACGCAGAACCCGCCGCTGCGATCGGTGCCCGAACCGATGCGCGCGCGGGCCGTGAACTCGTACACGCCGTCCATCACCCCCACGGGCTTCATCCCGTGCGCCACGGTGCGAAGGCGGCGCGCCTCGCGCGCGCCCGCGACGGCCCGCCAGGCCGTCGGCACCATGCCGGCCGCCGACGGATCGAGCCGGTAGCGCACGGTGGCGTCCATGCGCGTGCCCGATCGCCTCACCTCGGCGGCCACCAGCGCGGGTGCAGCGGGCACGGTGGCCGCGGGCTCACCGCCCCCCGCGGGGGGCGCGGCGGGCACGCCCGCCGGATCCTGCGCCAGCGCCACCGCCGGGATCGCCAGCAGCACGCAGGCACCGGGGGCGATCACGCGCAGGATGACGGCCTACTTCTGCCTGAGGGCGGCCACGATCATCGCGACGTACCGCGACGAGCCGCTGGCGTTGGGGTGCACGCCGTCGGGCTCGAGCAGCGACGAGTTGCCTGCCGCGGTGCCGTTCCAGTTGACCACGCGCACGTTCTTGTTCGACTTCGCGAGCTTCGCGATGTCGCCGTTCAGCTGCTCCATCCAGTACTGCTGCTGCCCGTCGCGACGGGTCCTGTGGTCCTTGGTGTAGGTGTTCACCACCACCACGCGCGGAACGCGCTTCACCACCGCCATCATCTCCTTCCACTGCTCCGGCTTCACGGGGCCGTTGGTGCCGAGCGCGATCACCGCGGCGCAGGCGCCGGGCTTGAGCGCCGCGCGCATGGCCGAGATGCCCTCGCCGAACTGGCGGCTGGTGCGGGTGTCCACCGCGGCGGACGATCCGCCGAGCGCCGACTGCAGCGCCTTCTTCTGGCCGTAGTTCTCGGCGGCCATCCAGAGCACGGAGTCGCCCACGGCCGCGCCGGCGTTCTTGCCGGAGCACTTGGCCTGGGTGGCCGACTGGGAGCCTGCGCCGGATGCCATGGGCACCACGACCGCCAGGGCGGCCGCGCCGGCGAGGAGCGGGGTGAGGATGCGGTTCGTCATGCCCGGCAGGGTACCGGCAGGCTCAGCCGATACCCGGGGTGGGAGGTACGGACGGAACGAGGACCACCAGCGAGATGAGCGCCAGCACGGCGATGAAGCCGGTCCATGCGGCGATGGTCTGGGCGGGGTGCTCGCGCCACTTGCCGTCGAGGGTCGAGAACGCCCGGCGCAGGCCGGCGAGGCCATTGCGGCGGATCGGCTGCTCCACGTAGGTGTACGACGCCGCGGAGATGCCCACCACGAGGATCACCTGGATGGCCACGAGGGGGGCGCCCGAGATGGGGACGTCCTCGTTCGCGCGCGTGAGCATGAGCACGGGCCAGTGGTAGAGGTACATGCCGTAGGACCGCGCGCCGATCCACACCAGCAGCGGCAGGCCCCAGAACTTCCCCATGAACGACTGCGGGTGCGCCGACACGATGATGAGGGCGATGGCCGGGATGGCCAGCAGCAGGAAGCCGCCCTTGTAGAGCGGCGAGTCGAACTCGTTCAGCGTGAACATGCACCACAGGACCCCCGCGAGCGCGGCCAGCCCCACGACCTCCATGCCCGCACGGGCGATCCACGAGGCCATGGGCTTGAGCCGGCTCGGCGGCAGCAGCACCGCGCCGACGATGCCGACGAACAGGCACACCGCCCGGGTGTCAGTGCCGTAGTAGATGCGCCACGGGAGCTCGTAGGGGTCGTACAGGTGCCAGGCCCACCAGCTGCTGAACGCCGCGCCCGCCGCGGCCAGCAGC